>JANMCB010000247.1:0-16128 GCA_031360805.1 Rhodoferax sp. | reverse complement strand
GCGACGCGCCCGCGAAGTACGCTGTTTGATGCAGAGTCGATCGCCCACCATGCTACCGTGCCTTGACACAGCGCAATGATGGCCAAGATTCCAAAGGCAATGGTGAGTCGTTTACTGAACACACCCAATTATCTCGGTGTTACAAACTGAAAGATGAACTCCAGATGAATGCGCCGTGAAGGGAGCGAGCCCATGCCGCTCCAAATTCATTGTGACTATGTTGCTGCACTGAGCAGTAAAACTGTAGACGACGTGTCTAAAAAGATTCGGAATCTGGGTCTTAGGGCGGCTGAGAACCTGCGCAACGAGAAAATAACGCGTAAAATACGGGAGCATTCGATGCAAAAGCTTCCTTACATCCTGGTTGTTGGTGACAAAGAGAAAGAAGCTGGTGCCGTTGCAGTGCGCGCCCGGGGCAATATTGACCTCGGCGTGATGCCCCTTGATGCCTTCGTGCAAAAAATCTCTGGCGACATCACTCACAAGTCTGTGAACTGAACAGACCTGTCTGCGCGCCACGCCACGTCATGCTGGGTGCTGAAAGCTGCAATTTCGCAGTAATTGATTTAAAGGAATGAGCCATCGCTACTGAATTTCGTGACCGCCGCCACCGCGAAGAACGCAAACACCGCCTAAACCGGGAAATCATGGCCCCGGAAGTTCGCCTCTCAGGCGTTGAAAACGAGCCGCTAGGCGTCGTCAGCCTGATGGAAGCCCTGCGCATGGCAGGCGAGTTGGATGTTGATCTGGTTGAAATCTCTGCCACAGCAGTCCCGCCGGTTTGCCGGTTGATGGATTACGGCAAGTTCAAGTACCAAGAGCAGAAAAAAGCGGCGGACGCGAAGTCCAAACAAAAAGTGATCGAGGTCAAGGAAGTCAAATTCCGCCCCGGCACTGACGATGGCGACTACAACATCAAGTTGCGCAACATCAAGCGCTTTTTGGATGACGGAGACAAATGCAAGATCACGCTGCGCTTTCGGGGCCGCGAGATCACGCACCAGGAGATTGGCATGGCATTGCTGAACCGCATGCGGGCCGATCTGGCGGATTTGATTGTGGTTGAGCAGTTTCCCAAGCTCGAAGGGCGCCAGATGGTCATGATGATCGCGCCGGGCAAGAAGAAAACCGGCGGTGGCGCCGCAAAAGTTGCGGTGGCTGCAGAGACTGCGGCTTGATTTGACAATGGAAATGGGAATTTCGGTGGTTTCAGCGATGAAGCCGCCAAATAAGTGACTCGGGGCCAACAAGGCAGTGAATCGCTCACTGACGCCTCGCGAGCACAATGAAGAAGGAGCATTAACATGCCCAAAATGAAGACCAAGAGCGGCGCTAAAAAGCGTTTCCGCGTTCGTCCAGGTGGAACCGTCAAGCGCGGCCAAGCCTTCAAACGTCACATTCTGACCAAGAAGACCACCAAAAATAAACGCCATCTGCGCGGAGCCGTCACGGTGCATGAGACCAATATGGCCTCCATGTCGCAGATGATGCCCGGTCGTGGCATTTAATCAACTTGCGAACAAGGAGTAACACATGCCTCGCGTCAAACGTGGTGTAACGGCTCGCGCCCGCCACAAAAAAGTTCTCGCCCTTGCAAAAGGTTTCCGCGGTCGCCGCGGCAATGTTTACCGCGTCGCCAAAGAAGCGGTGATGAAGGCCGGGCAGTATGCCTACCGTGACCGTCGAACCAAAAAGCGCGTGTTCCGCCAGTTGTGGATTGCGCGTATCAACGCCGCAGCCCGGCAGTGCGGCCTGACCTACAGCCAATTCGCCAACGGTTTGAAGAAAACCGGCATCGAAATCGACCGCAAAGTCCTCTCGGACATTGCCATTCACGACATGGCGGCATTTGCCGGCATTGTTGAGCAGGTCAAAGCCAAGCTGGCTGCTTGATTGGATTGCCAGTAGGCTATTGAAAAAATAGCCCCCAACGCAACATTGACGAGGGCTAGAGCTTGAAAGAGCCCTGGCCCTTGGTGTTTTTGCCCTGTAATCCTGTTGTACTTTTCCGATTGAACCTATGAACGAGCTGGATGCAATCATTGATGCCGCCGTAACGGCCTTCTCAAAGGCGACGGTGCCGGCTGAGCTGGAGAACGCCAAGGCGCTCTTTCTGGGAAAATCCGGCCGCATCACGGAACTGATGAAGGGCATGGCAGCCTTGCCAGTTGAGGAGAAAAAGTCCAGAGGTGCCGCCATCAATTTGGCCAAGCAGGCGATTGAAGCTGCCTTGAATGCACGCCGCCAGGGACTTGCCGACGCCGAACTCGCGCTTCAGCTCGAAGCCGAAGCGCTGGATGTCACCTTGCCAGGCCGTCAACGCGGGCAGGGCGGTCTGCACCCGGTTTCGCTGACCATGGAGCGCATTGAAGGCATCTTTGGTTCCATGGGTTTTGAAGTTGCCCAAGGCCCTGAAATCGAGTCCGACTGGTTCAATTTCACGGCGCTGAATACGCCGCAGGATCACCCGGCACGGTCCATGCACGACACGTTTTATGTGGAAGGCGGCAATTCAGTTGCCCCAACGCTGCTGCGCACCCACACTAGCCCGGTACAGATTCGTCATGCCGTCCAGCACGTCAAAAAATACCGTGCATTGGCTGGGGCCGATCACGCCCAAGCAGGCCTCTTTTCGGGCCTCATGCCTGAAATCAGGATCATAGCGCCGGGGCGCTGTTACCGCATCGACAGTGACGCGACGCATTCACCCATGTTCCACCAATGCGAAGGCCTGTGGATTGGCGAGAACGTCAGCTTCAAGGATCTGAAGTTTGTCTTTACCGATTTTTGCCGGGCTTTTTTTGAGTCTGACGATTTAGTGCTGCGGTTTCGCCCAAGCTTCTTCCCATTTACCGAGCCCAGCGCCGAGATCGACATCCAGTTTCAAAGTGGCCCACTAGCCGGGCGCTGGCTGGAGGTTGCGGGTTCTGGTCAAGTGCACCCGAATGTGGTTCGCAACATGGGACTGGACCCTGAAAAATACATCGGCTTCGCGTTCGGCATGGGACCGGACCGCCTCACGATGTTGCGCTATGGCGTGAACGACTTGCGTCTGTTTTTTGATGGGGATCTGCGATTTCTATCCCAGTTCCAATAGGCCTGCTCACCAAGATTAACGACAGACATCATGCAATTTCCTGAATCCTGGTTGCGAGAATTCTGCAACCCACCCATCACGACGGCGCAGTTGGCCGAAACGCTCACCATGGCCGGCCTCGAGGTGGAGGAGCTTCAGCGAGTTGCGCCACCCTTTACCCACATCGTTGTGGGTGAAATCAAGGAGGCGGTGCAACACCCCAATGCGGACCGATTGCGGGTCTGCAAGGTCGATGTGGGCCAGGGTGACCTATTGAACATCGTCTGCGGTGCGCCCAATGCCCGGGTTGGCATCAAGGTGCCGTGCGCACTGGTTGGTGCCGAACTGCCCCCTGGTGACGACGGCAAGCCGTTTGTTATCAAGCTGGGTCAGCTGCGCGGCGTTGAAAGCCAGGGCATGCTTTGCTCGGCCCGGGAACTGAAACTGTCGCAGGACCATGGCGGATTGCTGGAGCTCGATGCCGATGCGGTCCTTGGGCAAAGTATCCGGGATTGCCTGCGGTTGGACGATACCCTGTTTACCCTCAAGCTGACACCCAACCTGGCGCATTGCCTGAGCGTCTACGGCGTGGCACGGGAAGTTTCGGCGCTGACCGGCGCGCCTTTGTCTGTTCCGCTGTTCCCCGCAGTCAAGGTCACGGCAGCCGACACGCTTGCCGTCAAAATCAGTGCGCCAGACCTGTGCGGTCGCTTCAGCGGGCGTGTTGTGCGCCACGTCAACCCGAAGGTAAAAACACCCCAATGGATGGTCGACAAACTTGCCCGTTGTGGCCAGCGCAGCGTCACCGCGCTGGTGGACATTTCCAACTACGTCATGTTCGAGTTTGGAAGGCCGTCGCACATTTTCGATCTTGACAAAATTCACGGCGGCCTGGAGGTGCGCTGGGGCAGGGCGGGCGAACAGCTCAAGCTGCTCAATGGCACCACTGTCACGGTGGATGAAAAAGTGGGAGTGATCGCTGATGACGCGCAAGTGGAGTCCCTGGCCGGCATCATGGGTGGCGATGCAACGGCGGTATCTGACGACACCCAGCATGTGTACCTGGAGGCTGCGTTCTGGTGGCCTAAGGCCATCGCCGGGCGCTCGCGGCGTTTTAACTTTTCCACTGATGCCGGACACCGTTTTGAACGCGGCGTTGACCCAAGCCAGACTGTGGAGCACATTGAGCGCATTACGCAACTGGTCATCGACATTTGTGGCACGCCACAAACCACCTGTGGACCGGTGGACGATGTGACTCTCAAATTGCCTGAGCCAGCGCCGGTGACCTTGCGGGTTGCCCGAGCTGCCAAGGTCATCGGCATGCCGGTCACAACAGAACAATGCGTTGAAGTTTTCACGCGATTGGGCTTGCCGAACACCTTCCAAACCGGCGTTGTAACAGTCACACCGCCGTCCTACCGCTTTGACTTGCAGATTGAAGAGGACCTCATTGAGGAAGTGGCCCGCATGCTGGGCTATGACAGGCTGCCCGCATCGCCTCCGCTGGCTCCCACTACCGCCAAACTCCGGGCGGAAGAGCAGCGAAGCCCATTTGCCGTTCGCCGCTCACTGGCAGGGCTTGGATATCAGGAAACGATCAACTTCAGTTTTGTAGAGGAGCGCTGGGAGCATGAGCTTGCGGGCAACCCCAATCCGATCAAACTGCTCAATCCGATCGCGAGCCACTTGAGCGCCATGCGCTCATCACTGCTTGGCTCGTTGGTGCAGGTGTTGAAGTTCAATCTGGACCGCAAAGCTGCGCGCGTGCGGGTGTTTGAGTTGGGCCGGGTGTTCCTGCGTGATGCCAGCGTCAAGGATACCGACACCACCGTAGCGGGCTTTCACCAGCCAATGCAAGTGTCGGGTTTGGCCTATGGCGCGTTAGACACTTTGCAGTGGGGCTTCCCGGAACAGCAGGTTGGTTTCTTCGATGTCAAGGGCGACATTGAAGCCTTGCTTGCACCTGCCAAACCTGCCTTTGAGCCAGCCGACCATCCGTCCTTTCATCCTGGGCGCTCAGCAAAGGTTTCGCTCGACGGTGTTGCAATTGGTTATGTCGGCGAACTGCATCCCAAGTGGCGCCAAGCCTACGATCTTCCCGGCGCGCCGATCCTTTTTGAGTTGTCACTGGACGCTGTGTTGCGGCGCGCCTTGCCGCAGGTTCGCCCCATAGCCAGATTTCAGGCCGTTCAGCGCGACATCGCGGTTCTTGTGGCGGAGCATGTCTCACATGCAGCTCTGGTGAGGTCAATCCGGGCCGCACCAACCGGCGGAGTTTTGCGTGACGCTGAGTTGTTTGACGTTTACCGGCCAAAGCCGGGCAAGCCAAGCGCTGACGCGCTGACGGGCAATAGCCACAAAAGCCTTGCCGTGCGCTTGACGTTGAACAGTTTTGATGCGACCCTGACCGAGGAGCAGATTGAGGCTGCCATCCAGAGCATCCTTGATCAATTGGGCAAGGATTTGGATGCGCGTCAGCGGTCATAAACCAGTTCGCTTTCGACGTTTGCCTGCTTTGGCATAGTCGGGAACCTGGCCAACAACAAGAAATGAGGGGAAGATGGAATTTGCGGTAGAAAGCCTGGAAACGCCAGCCTTGACCAAGGCTCAACTCGCCGAGCTATTGTTCGAACAGATTGGTCTGAACAAGCGCGAATCCAAAGACATGATTGACGCGTTTTTTGACCTCATCTCAGCCAGCCTGGTTGAGGGTTCGGACGTCAAGATTTCCGGGTTTGGCAATTTTCAAATTCGAACCAAGGCCCCAAGGCCTGGGCGCAATCCGCGTACCGGTGAGGCAATTCCGATTGACGCCCGACGCGTGGTTACATTTCACGCCAGCCATAAGCTCAAGGAACAGATTCAATCCGAAGGCAGGATCTCAGTGCAAGGGACCTAACTTGTAACGGTGACACTCGTGATGGTAATTTGTCACAGTATTGTTACAAATTGAAGAAAGCCAAGTTGTCGCTTTACACAAGCGCCCAACTTAGAGTAACCTAAAAGCTTTCACTCCTATCATCTTGATTTAAATGGAGAAAGCACTCCCCGCAATTCCCGCAAAACGTTATTTCACCATTGGCGAAGTGGGGGATTTGTGCGGCGTCAAACCCCATGTGCTTCGCTATTGGGAGCAGGAATTCACGCAACTACGCCCGATGAAACGCCGGGGCAATCGCCGCTACTATCAGCATCACGAAGTCTTGATGATTCGCAGAATCCGCGATTTGTTGTACGACCAGGGTTTCACAATTAGCGGTGCCCGCAACAAAATGCAGGAGATCATTCAGGCCGAACGTGACAAAAAACGAAACGGTGAAGTCATGCTGGAAGGCGTGGAGGTCCTGGAGGTCAGCGATTCCGAGCTTGAGGATTTTGAAGACAGCCAAACTGACGAACTGAGCCAGGGTGGTCTGGAGCAACTGCTGTTGGTCCGAAAGGAGCTTTTTGAGATTCGTAATTTGCTCTTGTCGGTACACTGAAACCAGCCAACCCAGCGGGTTACAATACTTTTTCAGATCGGTGTGTGGCGCAGCCTGGTAGCGCACTTGCATGGGGTGCAAGGGGTCGAAGGTTCGAATCCTTTCACACCGACCAACCAACAATGTAAAAAGCCTTCAAGAAGTAATTCTTGAAGGTTTTTTGCGTTTGAGGGTTATTCCAGGATGCCCATTCTGGGTAGGTTGAGCGGCAAGCGCCACGACAATTCACAATTTCAAGTACAGCCCCCGCAGGGCCGTTCGGCTCAAGGGAGTCGGCGGAATCGGCTGAAATAAAACGAAACATTCCGCCACCCCACAGAGAAGATTTATCAGTTCAATCACGGCACGATCAAGGCCTGTTCAACAACTCCTCAAAGGGGAAATCATGAAAACCTGGATCAAGAAAACGTTGGTGACGATGATGGGTGCGGTGTTTGTGGTGGGTGGCTTGAGTGCCTGCGCAGGCGGGGGCCGCCATGGCGGACCGATGAGCGACGCAGACAGCGCCGCGCGCCAGTCCAAAATGGTCGAGTATGCGGGCAAGAAAATGGACTTGAACGAGGCGCAAAAGCAGCGCTTGAACGTGCTGGGCGACAAACTGCGTGAGCAGCGTGCCTCGCTAATGGGCGCCAGCAAAGACCCTCGCGCCGACATCCGCGCGCTTGTCGCGGGCGACAAGATGGACCGCGCCAAAGCGCAGGCATTGGTTGACGACAAAACCAGCGCTGTCAAAGCCAAGAGCCCTGAACTGATCGCCGCTGCGGCCGATTTTTTTGACAGCCTGAATCCTGCGCAGCAGCAGCAAGTGCGTGATTTGATGAGCCGCCACGGCGGACGAAGGGGCTGGAGCGGCTGACCCACGCAACGCAGGACAGGCTATGGCACCATGGCCTGGTGCCACAATCCTCGCGTCACAATCCACCATGCCGCAGATTTTGCTCATTGATGACGACGAACAGCTCGGGCCACCGCTGGCGGCGTATTTTGCGCGGTTTGACCTGACGCTCACGCTGGCGCACCGCCCCAGCACCGGCCTGGCCAAGCTGCGCCAGGGGGACTTTGACGCAGTCATTCTGGATGTCATGCTGCCCGAGATGGATGGCTTTGAGCTGTGCCGAACCATTCGAAAAGATGCTGGAAAGAGTGCCGATTCGATCCGCGACATTCCCATCATCATGCTGACGGCACGCGGCGACGTGATGGACCGCGTCGTTGGCCTGGAACTCGGTGCTGATGATTACCTGCCCAAACCGTTTGAGCCGCGTGAGCTGGTAGCGCGCCTGCAAACCGTGCTCAGGCGCAGGCGGGCACCCACCGAGAGTCATCGGCTGGTGTTTGACGGCTTGCAGATTGATCTGGACACACACACCGTACGGCGGCACGCAGAGCAGCTGGAACTGACCGGGACCGAGTATGAGCTGCTTGTCATGCTGGCCCGCGAGCCCGGCAAAGTGTTCAGCCGAGACGACATTCTGAACCGCCTGCGCGGCCATGAGGCAGACCTGTTCACCCGGGCAGTCGATATCGTGGTCAGCCGCCTGCGCAAAAAGCTGGAGCCGCTGGACTGCATCAAGACGCTGCGCAACGCTGGCTACTCGCTGGCCTTGGGTCGCAGCGCATCGTGACCTGGGCGCCCCACCGTCGCTGGCACCATCGGTTTGGTCACTCGCTGCGCTGGCGCCTGGTAGCGCTGTTTTTGCTGTTGGCGCTGGCCATGAGCCTGGCATTTGTCGGGGGCATGCAGAAATCTTTTTCAGTGGGCTGGCGCGACGCCGTGCGTCCTCTGCTCGCCGACTATGTTGATCGCCTGGCCGCAGACCTTGGCACACCGCCCGATTTGACGCGGGCGCAGAATCTGGTGGCACGGCTGCCGATTTCGGTGCGAATAGTCGGTCCGGCGGTGCAGTTCGATTCGCATCCTAAGAAGCATGAAGACCATTGGCGACGCGGTGAGTACGGCGGGGACGCCGCCAACGCCCGTTTGTTGCAGCGAACGACGGTGGATGGGCATGAGATCACGTTCGGGATCGGCGACCTCAACTGGCGCCGTGGCCCGGGCGTTTTTGCCTGGATCACACTGGGCGTGCTACTCATGCTCACCGCCCTGGCGTTCGCGTATGTGCGCCGGTTGTTCAAGCCATTGGATGACATTGCCGCCGGGGCGCAGCGGTTCGGTGCCGGTGATTTTGCTCAGCCTATCCCGGTGCGCCGCCACGATGAGCTCGGTGATCTGGCTGGGCACATCAACACCATGGGGCGTGACATTCACCAGATGCTGGACGCCAAACGCGCGTTGTTGCTGGCCATCAGCCACGAGTTGCGCTCACCCCTCACGCGTGCCCGGTTGAACACGGAGTTGCTGCCTGAAACGCCCGAGACCGCAATATCAAGATCGGCCTTGCTGCGCGATCTGACCGAGATGGGCCGGCTGATCACCGACCTGCTGGAAAGCGAGCGATTGAGCGACAGCCACGCCGTGCTGCATTTGGAGCCGACCGACCTGGCAGCACTTGTACAAGATGTGGTCAATGACGTTCTGGATTCGCACCCGCAGGCCGTGCCCGGTGCGAGCGAGAACCCGAAATCAACTGCGTCCGTGCCCCGTTTTGTCGTGAATGCCGCGACCGATCTGCCGCTGATCGCACTGGATCGGGTGCGCATCAGACTGCTTCTGCGCAATTTGCTGGAGAACGCATTGCGCCACAGCCCGCAGCCCGATGGTGCGAACGAAGCTGAAGCCGCTTCAATTGAAGTCAGCGTTACGCAGGAAGGCAATCACCTGAGTTTGAGCGTGCGCGATCACGGCGCAGGCGTTGCCGAAAGTCAGTTACCCCACCTGGCCGAGCCATTTTTCCGACCTGATGCAGGCCGGCAGCGCAGTACAGGCGGTGTGGGTCTGGGGCTTTATTTGTGCCGGCTGGTCGCCCAAGCGCACGGCGGCAAATTGACTTTGCAGAACGCGCACCCAGGGTTGGCGGTAACGGCTACATTTGCTTTAAAAATTAACCCGTAGGTTAATTTCTCTGCCAAAACGCGGCAATTTTTCGAAAAAAGTGATAAAATTGGCATCTAGCCCTTGTATCATATAGATAGTTTGCTATATTTAATGTAGTAACCTGGTTCACTTGCTACCTGTTGCTCCCGGCGAGGATCAGGCCAACGGCGCACTCAGCGCAACGGCAGCTCATCCAGCGTCGCGTAAACGCCTTTGAGCCAGGTCTTCACCCGCTGGCGTTCCAGCATGCCCAGCGCGTCGGGGCCGGTGGTGGTGTGGATGGCAGCCCAGAAGCTGGCGTTTTGGCGATCAATTTTTCGCATGCTGCCTTCGTGCAATTGCGCGAGTGTGACGACCTGTCCGCCCAGGGCAAGCGCTTTTTTGAGGGCGGGGGAATCGTCCAACTGCGAGAAGTCACCTCCACGGCCCTGGTTTTTGACAACGATGTAATTCGGCCCTGCGCCATAGGTATTGACCAGCCGGTCCAGCAGGTCCACAGAATCCTTGCCCGCATCGGCCACGTGCCAGAAATTGACCGCCACGCCCATGTCGGCCATCACGGCCAGCACGTCAGAGTCGCGAATCCAGCGGCTCAATGGCGCAGCCGTCTGCGCTGCCAGGTCAACGATCACGCTCTTTTTTTGGCCGTCGACTGGCGGCTCTTCAAACACGGCGGCAATCAGGTCCAGGCCTTCGTAGGTGTCCACGATGACGCTGGCTGCGTAATCTGCATAAAAGCGGGTGAACGAAGTGTGCGAGCGGTCGGTGTCGAAACCGGTGAAGGGCCGCCGCTTGTCGATGAAATACTGCGCCAGAACCCGGGCAGTGACTGATTTGCCAACCCCGCCCTTTTCGCCGCCAATGAAATTGAGTGATGCCATGAAAAGCCCTTGTTGTGTGTCCGCGTTGGTTGTGGTGTTTACTTTGCGCGACGCAAATCCAGCGTGAACGGGAACTCGCGGCTCGCAGCCACGTTGACCGTTGCAGGCGGTGCGTCCATGCGGCCAGGTGTGTGCCCCATCGCGACAAAGCGCGACAGGCGGCGGCTTTCGGCCTCGTAGGAGTTGACCGGGAAGGTGTCATAACTCAGGCCGCCGGGGTGGGCCACGTGGTACTGACAGCCGCCGACGGAGCGCTTCATCCAGGTGTCCACGATGTCAAAGGTCAGCGGTGCATGCACGCCGATGGTGGGGTGCAGGCTGCTCGGCGGGTTCCAGGCCTTGTAGCGTACGCTGGCCACAAACTCGCCCACGGTGCCGGTGCTTTGCAGGGGCAGGGGCGCTCCGTTGCAAGTCACGCTGTAGCGACTTTCGTTCATGCCTGTCACATGCACTTCGATGCGCTCCAGCGACGAGTCCACATAGCGCGCCGTGCCGCCGCTGGTGCCTTCTTCGCCCATCACGTGCCAGGGCTCCAGTGCATTGCGCAAGGTCAGGCAGATGCTGGAAGACTGTACCGACCCAATCATCGGAAAGCGGAACTCATAATGCGGCGCGAACCAGTTGGCAGCAAACGCGTAACCGGCTGCATTCATTTCAAGGATGACGTCGTCAAAGTCCTGCTTGATGAAGGTCGGCAGCATGAAGCGGTCATGCAACTCGGTGCCCCAGCGCGTGGCCGGCGCCTTGTAAGGCGTTTTCCAGAACCGCGCGACCAGGGCGCGCAGCAAGAGCTGCTGCACACTGCTCATGTGCGGGTGCGGCGGCATCTCAAAAGCGCGCAACTCCAGCAAGCCCAAGCGGCCGGTGGCGGAGTCGGGCGAATACATCTTGTCGATGCAGAACTCGCTGCGATGGGTGTTGCCCGTGACATCAATCAAGATGTTGCGCAGCGTGCGGTCGACAATCCACGGTGGCATCACGCGGCCATAGACCTCACGGTTTTTGTAGATTTGCTCGATGGCAATCTCAAGCTCGTACAGCTGGTCATTGCGCGCCTCGTCCACACGCGGCGACTGGCTGGTGGGGCCGACAAACATGCCGCTGAACAAGTAGCTCAACGACGGGTGGTTGTGCCAGTACAGAAGCAGGCTGGCCAACAGCTCGGGTTTGCGCAGGAAAGGGCTGTCGGCCGGTGTGGCGCCACCCATCACAAAGTGATTGCCGCCGCCCGTGCCGGTGTGGCGGCCATCAGTCATGAACTTTTCAGCGGACAGGCGCGACTCAAACGCCGCGTTGTACAGAAACTCGGTGTTTTTCACCAGTTCTGTCCAGTGGCTGACCGGGTGGATGTTGACTTCAATCACACCGGGGTCGGGCGTCACTTGAAGCAGCTTCAGGCGCGGGTCGCGTGGGGGCGGGTAGCCTTCAAGGACCAGCTTGAGCTTTTGCTCCTCGGCCGTTGCCTCAATGGCTGCCAGCAGGTGCAGGTAGTCTTCGAGCTTCTCCAGGGGTGGCATGAAGATGTACAGCACGCCTGACTTTTGACCCACCGCTTCGGCCTTGGGGCCGCTGGCCCGCCTTGGGTCGCGCACTTCGACGCACAGTGCCGTGCGGGAAATCCAGTGGGCAGACTCGTTTAATGCAGGTACGCGGTTCGGATTTGGCGGTTCTTTTTGTGACGCGGATTGGGCGTTGACCGCTGCGCTTGCAGTGGCCGGACCGCGTGCCGCCTGGAGTTTGCGCACGGCTTCGGATTGCGCCCCATAGTTTGCCGCCATGGCACTATGGCCGGGCAGGTTAGGGCGGGGCGCCGACGGGTCTTGCTCCACCAAAAACGGGTAGTCGCTTTCCTTGACCCACGGCAAAGAGTCCAGCGGCAGGCGCAGGCCCATGGGGGAGTCGCCGGGCATCAGGTACATGCGCTCATCGCGCAGGAACCACGGCCCGGTGGTCCAAACCGGTGACTTTTGCGCTGGCCCGTCACTGACCTTGATCGGCAGCACGTAGCCCACCACGGCATCGAGTTTCTGGTCAAAAATCCGGCGCAGCCGCGCGCGTTCCATGGCGTCATCCAGCTTGGCATCAAACGGGTCAACATTCACTGGCAGGCGCCGCTCGCGCCACAGGTAGTACCAAACGTCTTCGTAGGCGCTTTGCATGTGTTCGGACGTGACGCCGAGCTTGGCAGCCAGCGCGCGGGTGAATCGCTTTGCGTCGTCGGCGCTGTAATGCGTCGGTTCGCGTTCATCGGTAAACAGCGCCGGGTTGGCCCAAACCTTCTGTTTGTCGGTGCGCCAGTAAATGTTCAACGCCCAACGCGGCAGTTGCTCACCCGGGTACCACTTGCCCTGGCCAAAATGCAGGAAACCGCCCTGGCCATATTCATTGCGAAGCTTCTTGACCAGCTCGGTGGCAAAGCCGCGCTTGGTGGGGCCGAGCGCATCGGTGTTCCATTCGGCGGCGTCCCGGTCACCCACTGCAACAAAGGTGGGCTCGCCGCCCATCGTCAGCCGCACATCGCCCAGCGCCAGTTCCTTGTCCACCGCAGCACCAAGCGTCATCACGTCGGCCCACTGCTCTGGGGTGTAGGGCTTGGTCACTCGCGGTGATTCATAAATGCGTGTGATGGCCATGTGGTGGCTGAACTCAACTTCGCTCTCGTCAACGCCACCTTCAATCGGCGCAGCGCCAGACGGTTGCGGCGTGCAGGCCAACGGTATGTGGCCCTCACCGGCGAACAGCCCTGACGTGGCATCCAGACCGATCCATCCTGCGCCCGGCAAGTAAACCTCGCACCAGGCGTGCAGGTCGGTGAAATCCACCTCGGTGCCGCTGGGGCCGTCCAGCGCTTTCACGTCGGGTTTGAGTTGGATCAGATAGCCCGACACAAACCGTGCCGCCAGCCCGAGGTTGCGCAACACCTGGACCAGAAGCCACCCGGAGTCGCGGCATGACCCTGACCCCATCTCCAGCGTTTCTTCCGGCGTCTGCACACCGGGTTCCATGCGAATCAGGTACTTGATCTCTTTGGCCAGCTGCTGGTTCAGGTCAACCAGAAAGGTATTGGTGCTGCGTTTGGTCAGGTCTATGTTGTCAAGGTAGGCCTCCACCAGCGGTGTGACCGGCTCGGCGACCAGATAAGGCGCAAGCTCTTCCTTCAGCTCTGGCTCGTAGGTAAACGGGTATTCCTGGGCGGACGGCTCCAGAAAGTAGTCAAACGGGTTGTACACCGCCATTTCCACGACGAGGTCCACGGTGACCTTGAACTCCTTCGTTTTGTCCGGGAAAACAAGTCTTGCCTGGTAATTGGCAAACGGGTCTTGCTGCCAGTTGACGAAATGGCCTTGCGGCTCAACCTTCAGCGAATACGAAATGATCTTGCTGCGGCAGTGCGGCGCGGGTCGCAGGCGCACCATTTGTGGCCCCAGATTGACCAGGCGGTCGTAGGTGTAATGGGTGACATGATTGAGTGCGGCATGGATTGACATGTGCTGATACTAGCAATATTGGGGCCTGCGGTCACTGGCCGTCGGCCGTGGCTAAAATTTGACACGGTAGCATCAGGCCATGCCAAACCGCCCCGAATCTTCTGCCGTACTGGTTCGGCACGGCTTTTTCGGGCTCCTCCTGTTCGTGCTCGGGACAGCCGCTCAATTGCAGCAGGCACGGCTATCTGCTGTCTGGGTCTACGGTGCATTGTTGGCTTTCAGCCTGTGCCTGGCTGCGTCCTTGGCGATGTTGCAGATGCGCCGGGGTGTTCAAGTGATTGCGTTATTGCTGTGTTCAGGTATTTTTGGCTTTGCCGTGACCGGCCTGCGTGCAAGCCATTTCCAGGCGCAATCGCTCAGCCCTGATTGGCAGGGGCGGGATATTTTGGTGACCGGCGTGGTCGCGGCCATGGTTCAGCGCAATGAGAGCGGGCTGCGATTCCGGCTGGATGTTGAATCCGCCCGTGATGGCAAGGTTGACGTGCAGTTGCCACCCAGGATTTACCTGAGCTGGTACGGCGGCGTTGCAACCGGCATGGCTGGCGCCGACTTGCAGCGACAACCCATGGACTTGATCGCTGGCGAACGCTGGCAATTTATGGCACGCCTCAAAGTACCCCATGGTGCCAGCAACCCGCATGGTTTCGATTTTGAGCTCTGGCTATGGGAGCAGGGGTTGCAGGCCACGGGCTACGTGCGCGCAGGGCCCAAAGACAGCCCGCCACAGCGGCTTGCGCAAACCTGGGCACACCCGGTTGAGCGCCTTCGCCAGCATGTGCGCGACGCTATTTTTGAGCGAGTGCCAGACCGCAAGTTGGCTGGTGTGATTGCAGCTCTGGTTGTGGGCGACCAAAGTGCCATTGATCGCGCCGACTGGGACATCTTTCGTGCCACGGGAGTGGCCCACTTGATGAGCATTTCCGGTCTTCACGTCACCATGTTTGCGTGGCTCGCTGCGGCTTTGGTTGGCTGGCTTTGGAGGCGCTCCGCCCGGCTATGCCTGGTTTGCCCGGCACCCACGGTGGCCGTAGCGGGTGGCGTGCTGCTGGCCTTTGCCTATTCGGTGTTCAGTGGCGGCGGGTTGCCGGCGCAGCGCACCGTGTTGATGCTGGCCACTGTCGGCCTGTTGCGCATCTCGGGCAAGCGTTGGCCGTGGCCGCAAACCTGGATGCTGGCCTGCGCCGTCGTCGTTTTATTCGATCCGTGGGCGCTGATGCAGGCAGGCTTTTGGCTAAGCTTTGTGGCAGTGGGTATTTTGTTTGCGACCGGCTCCGAATCGACGGGCGGGACCCAGACAGATAGCAGTTGGACCGCAGAGCCGCCCCTGACGGACGCCGCCGTCACAAATGGCGCTCACCCAATGAATCAAGCGATTCGCAGCTTCAGAATGCTTTTGGCCCGAGTCGCCAAAAGCGTGGCTGCAACCTTCAAGGAGCAGTGGGTCATTACCCTGGCGCTGACGCCGCTGACGCTGCTGCTGTTTGGCCAGGTATCTGTTGTTGGCCTGTTGGCAAATGCAGTGGCCATTCCGTGGGTGACGCTTGTTATCACGCCGCTGGCCCTCCTTGGTACTGTGGCTGCACCGTTTTGGGACATCACCGCCTGGGCGGTCAAAGGGCTCGCAGGGTATCTGCAAGCTTTGGCAAGCCTGCCTTTTGCTACGATTTCAATGGCGCAGGCACCTTTGTGGGCGGGCATCGCTGGATTGACCGGGGGCATCTTGATCGCTATGCGATTGCCCTGGTTCGTTCGGCTTCAAGGCCTGCCCCTGTTGTTGCCACTGTTGCTATGGCAAGTGCCGCGCCCCGAATTGGGGCATTTCGATGTGCTGGCTGCTGATATTGGCCAGGGCAACGCCGTCATTGTGCGAACTGCAAATCATGCCCTGGTGTATGACGCAGGGCCGCGGTTCAGCCTTGAAAGCGATGCGGGCCACCGCGTGGTGGTGCCGCTGCTGCGCGCACTGGACCTTCAAGTCGACACTGTTGTACTCAGTCACCGGGATGCCGATCACACGGGTGGCGCGCAGGCAGTGCTGGCCATGCAGCCACAAGCGCAATTGCTCAGTTCCATCGAAGACGGGCATGTGCTGCAAACCACGCGCAAGGCCACCCGCTGCGTGGCCGGGCAGCACTGGCAATGGGACGGTGTCGACTTTGATGTGCTACAGCCCTACACAATCGACTACGAGCAGCCCAACCGC
>JANMCB010000195.1:0-2238 GCA_031360805.1 Rhodoferax sp. | reverse complement strand
AGGTTGCCGCGAATCGACGTGGTCGGGTGACTCAAGCCCTTCAGCGCCTGAATGAAGCAGACGCTGGCAATCAGGTACATCAGGGTGACAAGGTTCATAGACATGGGTTCACCCCCGTGCATGGCTGGTTCTGGGCTGCGCTCATTGTGCTGACTCCTCTTTCACAACGGCTTTTTTCTCTTTTTTCTTGAACATTTCCAGCATGCGCCGTGTCACCAAAAAGCCGCCAAACACGTTGACTGCGGCGAGCGCCACGGCCAGCACGCCCATGGATTTGCCGAGCGCGGTTTCAGTCAGTGCAGCCGCCAGCATGGCGCCGACGATGACGATGGCAGAAATCGCGTTGGTCACCGCCATCAAGGGCGTGTGCAGCGCGGGCGTGACCGTCCAGACCACGTGGTAGCCGACGTAGATGGCCAGCACGAAGATGATCAGGTTGGTGATGGTGGGGGAAACGATGTCCATGGTGTTCTCCTTGTTCTTTCGTCTGCTTATTTGCGCTTGACTTCACCGGCCTGCGTCATCAGGCAGGCGGCGACGATGTCATCTTCCATGTCCACATGCAAAGCGCCGTCCTTGTTGATGATGAGCTTCAAAAAGTCCAGCACGTTGCGCGCGTAGAGCGCCGACGAATCTGCCGCCACCAGCGCGGGTAAATTGGTGTCGCCCACCAGGGTCACGCCGTGCTTGACGACGGTTTTGTCGGCTTCGGAAATGGGGCAGTTGCCACCTCCGTTCAGACCCTTGCCCGCAGCGATGTCGATGATCACCGAGCCGGGTTTCATGCTTTTGACCATGTCTTCGGTGATCAGCGTCGGCGCGGCGCGCCCCGGAATCAGCGCGGTTGAAATCACGATGTCGGCCAATGCCACGCGCTTGGCAACTTCAATCTGCTGGCGCGTCAGCCAGGACGGCGGCATGGGTTTGGCGTAACCGCCTACGCCGACCGCGGCTTCTTTCTCTTCAGGCGTGTCGTACGACACCTCGATGAACTTGCCGCCCAGCGATTCAATCTGCTCTTTCACGCTGGGGCGCACGTCCGACGCTTCAATCACTGCGCCCAGGCGTTTGGCAGTGGCAATCGCCTGCAGCCCGGCCACGCCCACACCCAGGATGACGACCCGCGCGGCCTTCACGGTACCGGCCGCCGTCATCAACATCGGGAAAAAGCGCTGGTACTTGTCGGCGGCGATCATGACCGCTTTGTAGCCCGCAATGTTGGCCTGACTGGACAGTACATCCATGCTTTGAGCGCGGGTGGTTCGGGGCGCTGCTTCAAGCGCAAAAGCAGTCAGCCCAGCCGTAGCCAGGCGCTGCAGCCCCGGCGCATCAAACGGGTTGAGCATGCCGACCAGACTGGTGCCCGGTTTCATCAGCGCGCACTCGGCGTCAGACGGGCTGCGCACCTTCAGTACCAGGTCGCAGCCATAGGCACCTGCGGCGTCGGTGATCTCGGCGCCGGCTGCCTCGTAGGCGGTGTCGATCACGCTGGCGGCAACGCCTGCGCCTGACTGGACGCGAATCGTGTGCCCCAGTGTTTTGAGTTTTTTGGCCGTCTCGGGCGTGACGGCGACTCGGGTTTCGCCCACTGCAGTTTCGGTGGGTATGCCAATCAGCATAAAGCGGCTCCTCGGTTAAATTGAATCCTCGTCCAAGCTTACCCGAGTTTTTGCGGGTTGTAACGGTCTCTTGCGGCCCCAGGCCGGGCGCCGGCATTGAGGCACCTCGCGACCAAATGCGGCTGTGCATAATTGCGCATGGATACCCGTTGGAAACCCAGTGTCACTGTCGCCGCCATCATAGAGCGCGATGGCAAATTTTTATTGGTCGAAGAGCACACGCCCGAGGGCCTGATGCTCAACAACCCGGCCGGCCACCTGGACCCGGGCGAGTCCCTCGCCGACGGCTGCGCCCGCGAGACGCTGGAAGAAACCACCCACGCTTTTCGCCCCACGGCGCTGGTGGGTGTTTATATGTCGCGCATGCAGCGTGTCAGTACCGGTGAAGACGTCACCTACCTGCGTTTTGCGTTTTGTGGCGAGCTTGGCGACCCGCAAGCGGGCGCGGCGTTGGACCACGGCATTGTGCGCACGCTGTGGTTGACACCCCAGGAAATTCGGGACAGCGTGGATCGCCACCGCAGCCCTCTGCTGTTGCGCTGCATGGAGGATTACCTGTTGGGCAAGCGCCTGCCGCTGTCGATGATTTACACCGACAGCACGGTGGAAATGGCGATTT
>JANMCB010000171.1:0-3212 GCA_031360805.1 Rhodoferax sp. | reverse complement strand
GCACGCGATTCAGATGCGCGCGTCATTCTGGAGTCAGAACTCAGAAAGGCCGAAAACCGCAAGGCGGATCTCGCGCAAGAGTACAACAATGGTGAGCCTGATAAGCGTGGCGATGAGGCCCGCAACTACCAGAAATACCTGGATCGGGTAAGCGAACTCAAGGCCAACCTGGCCCGCGTCGACAGCGACATCGCCGGCATTCGCCGCGAACTCGGGCGTGCGAGCGCCAACGCAGGCAATGCAGCGCCGACCTCCAGCGGCTTGAAGTAGGCAACTTTTGTTGCCAATGCTGCGCGCGGCGAATCCGGGGCCGTTCGTTGCGGCTTTCAATTGACAGTTCCGTAAACAGTTAAAGCGGCACAATAGCTGGCTTGACGAAGCCAAAATCCACCCCATCCCGATCGATCACGCAGGCTGTGCCTGCCGCGTCCGTTGCCTCTGCTGTTTCAGGCAATGCTAAGTCTGGCGCGATGGCCTCGGCCTTCAGCGCCTTTGACCTGCTTGCCACGCTGGTAGCCGTGGTCGAGAGCGATGGCACGGTCGTGTTTGCCAATTCCGCCCTGGAGGACGCGCTGGGCACTTCCCGGCGCGTGATCGAAGGGGTTCACTTTCCCACCCACTTCACGGAACCGCACCTTTTGGGCAATGCGCTGTTGGGCGCTGGCGGCAACGAGTTTGCCGCGTTGCGCTATGACGCCTGGCTCAAGCGGCCCAACCATGAACCGTTGCCGGTGCACGTGATCGTGACGCAAAACGAGGCCGGGCGCGAAATTGTCATTGAAATGCTGCCGCAGGAGCAGCAAGCGCGCCAGGACCGCGAGGACCGTCTGGCCGATCAGGCGCAGGCCAATAAGGAGTTGATCCGCAACCTAGCGCACGAAATCAAGAACCCGCTGGGCGGCATTCGCGGCGCCGCGCAACTGCTGGAGATGGAGATCGAATCGCGTGGACTGACTGAATACACGCAGGTCATTATCCGCGAAGCGGACCGGCTGCAGACGCTGGTGGACCGCCTGCTGGCGCCACACCGGCGCCCGCATCTGGTGGGTGACGTCAACATTCACGAAGTCTGCGAGCGCGTGCGTTCACTGATTCTGGCTGAATTTCCGAAGGGTCTTCGCGTGGTGCGCGACTACGACACATCCATCCCCGAGTTCCGGGGCGACCGTGAACAGCTCATCCAGACCGTGCTGAATATCGCGCACAACGCCTGCCAGGCGCTGGTCGAGCAGATTGCAGAAGGTAACGCCGAGATTACATTTCGCAGCCGCGTGGCCCGGCAAATTACGTTTGGAAAGCAGCGATACCGATTGGCATTGGAATTGCATGTCATCGACAACGGGCCTGGCGTGCCAGACTCGATCAAGGAGCGCATCTTTTATCCGCTGGTGTCAGGGCGGGACGGTGGCTCCGGCCTGGGGCTAACGCTGGCGCAGACATTTGTCCAGCAGCACCATGGCACGATCGAATGTGAAAGCGCGCCGGGGCACACGGATTTTCAAATATTAATTCCCCTGCCTTGACCTCTTCAAGGCGGGTGTTGGAGGGAACGAAATGACCATGAAGCCAGCACCATGAAGCCGATCTGGATAGTAGACGACGACCAATCCATCCGTTTCGTTCTGGAGAAGGCGCTCTTGCGCGAGAACCTCCCCACGCGCAGCTTCACCAACCCCAAAGACGTCATCACCGCGCTCAACACGGCGGGCGATGACGACGGCCCCCAGGTCCTTGTCAGTGACATCCGCATGCCCGGCGGTTCGGGCCTGGACCTGCTGGAGAAAGTCAAAGCCAAGCACCCCGGCCTGCCCGTCATCATCATGACGGCGTTTTCCGACCTTGACAGCGCCGTGTCGGCGTTTCAGGGCGGCGCGTTTGAATACTTGCCTAAACCGTTTGATCTGCCCAAGGCGGTCGAGCTGATCCGTCGCGCCGTTGAGGAAAGCCAGCGGGAGGAGGTGAGCATCACCTGCGAATCCTCGGCGCCAGAAATGCTGGGCCAGGCCAGCGCCATGCAAGACGTGTTTCGCGCGATTGGCCGCTTGAGCCAAAGCAGCGTGACCGTGATGATCACCGGCGAATCAGGCTCCGGCAAAGAGCTGGTCGCCCGCGCCTTGCATAAGCACTCACCGCGCGGCGACACCGGCAGCAAAGGCCCGTTTGTTGCGATCAACACCGCTGCGATTCCCAAAGATTTGCTGGAGAGCGAATTGTTCGGCCACGAGCGCGGCGCCTTCACTGGCGCGCAGACCATGCGCCGAGGCCGGTTCGAGCAGGCGGATGGCGGCACGCTGTTTCTCGATGAAATTGGCGACATGCCGTTTGATTTGCAAACCCGACTGCTTCGTGTCTTGAGTGACGGCCATTTCTACCGCGTGGGCGGGCACACGGCGGTCAAGACCAATGTCCGGGTGATCGCTGCCACGCACCAGAACCTGGAGCAGCGCGTCAAGGAGGGCGCGTTTCGGGAGGATCTGTTTCACCGCCTCAACGTGATCCGCCTGCGCCTCCCCGCGCTGCGCGAACGCCGCGACGACATTCCCATGCTCACCCGGCACTTTCTAACCCAAAGCGCGCAGCAACTTGGCATTGAACCCAAGCGCATTTCGGATGCGGCGCTGGTGTTGGTCAGCGCGTTTTCTTTCCCTGGCAACGTGCGCCAGCTTGAAAACATCTGCCATTGGCTCACGGTGATGGCGCCTGCCCAGATGGTCGAGCCCAAAGACTTGCCGCCGGAAGTGATGGCCGATCCCGATGTGCAAGCCGCACAGGGGCTGCCGTTGCCAGGCGACGCATTGCATGCACCGCAACCACTGCAAAGCGTGGTAGTTCCAGCCGCCCTTGCACCGGCGCAGACCGCGAGTGCCATCGCACCCGTGAATGCACCAGTGTGGGGCGACGAACTGCCCCAAATTGAAGTGCCAGAGGAAGAAATTCCAGGCCAGATTGCGCCTGGCGCAGCATTGCTCGATGCAGAGGGGCATCACCTTGCCATGGCTTCCGGCCTGGGCACCGGCGCGCAATGGGAGATTGGCCTGGAAGCTGAAGCGCTGACCCTGCTGGCCAATGGTCGCCATGACGTGTGGGATGCGCTGTCGCGCCGTTTTGAGTCGCGCCTGATCCTGACCGCACTTGCCAACACCCGAGGTCGGCGCATCGAAGCCGCCGGCAAGCTCGGTATTGGCCGCAACACCATCACGCGCAAGATTCAG
>JANMCB010000150.1:0-2360 GCA_031360805.1 Rhodoferax sp. | reverse complement strand
TATGACGGCAGCGCGCTGATTGCTGCGGCGCACTTGGGCCACGACGGCGTGGTGCGCCAGCTCATCGCGGCAGGAGCGCCGTTGAACCTGGTGAACAATTTGCATTGGACGGCGGTGATTGAATCCATCGTGCTGGGCAACGGTGGCGCGCGTCATCAGGCAACCCTTCAAGCGTTGATCAGCGCCGGTGCCAGCCTGACACTCACCGACCGGCAGGGCAACACCCCGTTGCAATTGGCGAAATCACGTGGCTATGGCGAGATGGTGAAAATGCTCGAAGCGGCTGGCGCGAAGTAGCGTCAAGCAGCATGAAATTACGTGAGATTAGGTGGCAAAAGCCCCAGGCGAACATAGCCACTACATCTGCGGTAAAGCATAAAAAATGAACCTACAGGTTCATTTTTCCCGCCAGAATCGCCAAATTCACCAAAAAACCATCGAAATATGCCTCTAGCCCTCGTATAATATACACATATAGCTATTTCTTTTATAGCACAATAGCTAACTACCCACTTGTGCAATTCCGCTTGTCCTGACCTTCGATGAGGTAGACCCAGGCAACCTCAGGTTCGGTGCAGACCGCGCTTGAGATGAAGCCCGAGGTGAAGGCGTCAATGCGTAGCCTCCTGGCCCGTGGCTGCGCTCAGGACCGCAGTGGCTGCCAATGGATCAATTGCCGATCAAGGTCAATCACCGCACTCCCCCAGGCGACGGTTCAGGTAACTGCGTTCAGCGTCGCTGTGCACCAGGAGGAGAGCCGCCTTGTAGGCAACGCGCGCGGCGCTGAATTGGCCGAGTCGGCGCAGCAAGTCAGCACGGGCGGCGTGCAGCAAATAGTAGTTGCGCAATTCCTCCCGCTTGGCGAGTTGTTCGATCCAGGCCAGGCCTTGCTCCGGGCCCTCAGCCATGGCCAATGCAACAGCAGCGTTAAGTTCAACCACGGCGTTGGGTTGCTCATGCATCAGGCCACGATAAAGCGCGGCAATCTGTTTCCAATCGGTGTCTTGGGGGCGGGCTGCCTTGGCATGCAGGGCAGCGATGGCGGCCTGCAATTGGTAGGGGCCACGGCGATGCAGGGCCAGGGCCTGGTCCAGCAGCGCCAGCCCCGAGTCGATGGCGGTGCGATTCCACTGTGACCGGTCCTGCTCATCTAGCGGTACCAGCTGACCATTGGCGGTCAAACGGGTCGCGCGGCGCGCGTCATGCAAGAGCGTCAACGCCAGCAGAGCCAGCACTTCTGGCTCCTTGGGCATCAGCTCGACCAGCAGCCGCGCCAGGCGGATGGCTTCAGTGCACAAGTCGGAGCGGATCAGCCCCGGCGTTGCTGTTGCGGCATAACCTTCATTGAACACAAGGTAGACCACACCCAGCACCGTTTGCAGGCGCTGCGGCAGGTCTTCGCGCGAAGGCACGGCGTATGGAATGCGCGCGTCAAGAATCTTGCGCTTGGCCCGCACCAGGCGTTGCGCGGTTGTCGCCTCGGGTTCGAGAAAGGCGTGTGCGATTTCACGCGTGCTCAGACCGCAAAGGGTGCGCAGTGCCAACGCAGTCTGCGCCTGCGGCGATATCGCCGGATGGCAACAGGTAAATACAAGGCGCAGGCGGTCGTCTTCCACGCCGGAAACGTCCGCTGGATGCGGAGTCTCTTCGTTTTCGACATCCGCCGGCGAAGCTGCCAGGTCGGGCGGCTCGTCGGTATAGAGAGGGCCGCGGCTAAGGGTTCGCAAAAAATCCAACGCCTGCCTTTGGGCCACCGTAGTCAGCCAGGCCGCCGGGGTTTCGGGCAGGCCACGCTCGGGCCACACTTGCAAGGCTTTGGCAAAGGCCTCTTGCAGCGCATCTTCGGCCAGGTCGAAGTCGCCAAAACGACGGATCAACCCGGCTAAAACACGCGGCCCTTCGATGCGGCAAATCTGGTCAATGATGGATGTCAGCATGTCGTGACCGGCAATGCCGCGATGTCACCTGTAGTGGCCCTAGCGTACGCCCATCAAACGGTACAAGACAAGCAAGGATGCAACCACAAGCACCAGCACGGTCATCCCGGCCCCGCTTTGTCGGGCTTTCGACTCAATGTGCAATGAACGGCTCAGGCCCCACGCACTGGCCAGGCGGCCCAGCAGCATCACGCCACCCAAGCCGATGACGGCAAGCGTTGGCGCTTGCAATATTTCAGCAAAACCGATCAGAAGCAGTGCAATCGGGGCATGTTCGGTCAGGTTGCCGTGCGCCCGGATCGATTGGGCCAACTCCGCTCGGCCGCCGTCGCCAGTATCGACCTTGAAGCGGCCCCGGTGAATGATGACGCGCACGGTCAGAAACGCGGCCAACAAGCCGACGATCGCGGCACAGGCCGCTGT
>JANMCB010000124.1:0-2726 GCA_031360805.1 Rhodoferax sp. | reverse complement strand
GAGAAAATCTGCGGCGCAATGGCCTGCTTCAGGTCAATCACCAGGCGCACGATGCCGGGGGCGAACTGGCCGACGCGAATTCCGGCGATGGTCGGGTCATCGGCCTGAACTTTGGCGACCAGTTCCTTCAGGGCCGGGTTCAGGTCGATGCCGTCAATGTCAACCGCCAGGCGCGGCGGGCTGGCCACGTAAAAGGCTTTGGCCTTGAGTTCGCCATCGGATTCAATCGTGACACGTGAATAGTCGGGTGCGGGCCATATCCGAACGGCCAGGAGGGTGGCGCCGTTCGCGATGTGCGCGCGCGTGAGCAGTAGCGCAAGCAGGCCTGACTTCAACAGGGCGCGGCGCTTCAAAGCTGCATTCCTTGCAATAACGCCAAGCCCGTCGCCGTTTGCGCGGTGACGGTGGCCCTGCGTGACTCATGTGATTCATGTGCCTCCTCTGATCCATCGCCCGTCACTTCCAGTTGCAGCACGATGTCGGCCAGCGGCAGGTTTGGCGCAGCCTTCTCGGGCCACTCGGCCAACTTCAGGCCATCACCGGCGAAGATGTCACGAAAGCCTGCATCCGCCCACTCCCGTGGGCTGGTAAAGCGGTAGAAATCAAAATGCCAGATTGACAGGCTGCCCACTTCATAGGGCTCCACCACGGCGAAGGTTGGGCTTTTGATGCGCCCCTCAACACCCAAAGCGCGCAGCAGATGGCGCGTGAAAGTGGTTTTGCCAGCACCCAGGTCGCCGCGCAATTCGATGTAAGCGTTGCGCAATGCGGGTTGGGCTGCCATCGATTCGGCAAACGCCTGCGTGGCGCTTTCAGTCGGCCAGAGCAGATCGATTGATCTTTTTACAATGGGCATCGCACCATGCACACCACCTCCAGCACCCTCCTTGGCAATAGTCAGTTCAACAGCGGTCAATTGATCATCCAGATACGGGCTTGGGCCCAACAACTCGGATTTTCGCAAATTGGCGTGACAGGGGTTGATTTGTCATCTGCAGAAGCCGGACTCGTCACCTGGTTGGCGAATGGTTTCCATGGCGAAATGGGCTACATGGCAGCGCATGGCCTGAAACGCGCGCGCCCCGCCGAGCTGGTACCAGGCACCGTCAGCGTGATCACGGCGCGGATGGATTATTTGCCCCAAAACAGTTCATCTGGCTCGTTGGACGGTTGGCAGGCACTAGAGTTCAATCGGCTGAACGACCCGGCCGAGGGTATTGTGTCGATGTATGCGCGGGGGCGTGATTACCACAAAGTGTTGCGAAACCGCCTGCAAAAACTGGCAGATTCGATTGCGCTGGAAATCGGCCCGTTCGGGCACCGCGTGTTCACCGATTCTGCACCCGTGCTGGAGGCAGAACTGGCCACAAGGAGCGGCCTGGGCTGGCGCGGCAAGCACACGCTGGTGCTGAGCCGCGAAGCTGGTTCGATGTTTTTCCTGGGCGAAATCTATGTGGACATTGCGCTGCCCGAAAGCGCGCCTGTCAGTGAGCATTGCGGCAGTTGCAGCGCCTGCATTGACATTTGCCCGACCCAGGCGATCTTGTCTGCCGGTCTGCTTGATGCCCGCCGCTGCATTTCGTACCTGACGATCGAGCATGCCGGCCCGATCCCGCTTGAGCTGCGCCGCCTGATCGGCAACCGCATTTACGGCTGTGACGACTGCCAGCTGATCTGCCCGTGGAACAAGTTTGCCAAGCGCAGTGCCCTGCCTGATTTTGACGAGCGCGCGGGTTTGACGGGTCAGCAGTTGACGACGCTGTTTGCCTGGTCAGAAGACGACTTTCTGCAGAACACCGAAGGCAGCCCGATCCGCCGCATCGGGCATGAGCGCTGGCTGCGCAATGTGGCGGTGGCCATGGGCAACGCTTTGCACCAGGCTGACAACCCGGCACTGCGCAATGGGCTGAACCTGCGCGCCAACGACCCCAGTGCCCTGGTGCGCGAGCACGTTTTATGGGCTCTGGGCAGCGGTGAACTGTCAAATAATTAACCTGTAGGTTAATTTTTGATGCTGTTTGACGTTCAAAAAGCCAAAAAAGTGACAATATAAGACTCTAGCCCTCGTATAATATAGATAGTTTGCTATTTTTTGTATAGCGTTGGATTTGCATCCCAAAGCCGTCCACATTGCCGTCCACTTTTGCGCTCACTTTGCCGCCCACTTTGTCCAATGAGCCCATCCATCAAAGCCCGCGCAGCACCCCCAGGGCAAACGGCAGGCTCACCATGCCAAGCAGGGTCGACAGCGTGACAAGCGCTGCCACACTGGCGCCGTCATAACCCATGCGGGACGCCAGCACATAACAGCTTGAGGCCGTGGGCAGCGCCGAGAACGCCAGCAGCATGGTGGTTTGCAGGTCTGACAGGCCGAGCAGACGGGCCAGCGCCCAGGCGATCAGTGGCAGGAAGAAGTGGCGGATTGAAAGCACGGCAACCGCCAGGACTTTGCCGCGCGACAGCGCGCTCAATTGCAGCCCGGCACCCGCAGCCATCAGCCCCAGCGCCAGCGACGCGGCCCCTACCCGGGTAACGGTGGGTTCCAGCCACACCGGCATGGTGAATCCGAGCAGGTTGGCGCCCAAGCCGCAGGCGGTTGCGATGATCAGCGGGTTGCGAAGCAGCTCTGGCAGAAAACGGCGCTCCGCGTGGCGTGCCATCGGCCAGACCGCGCCGATGTTGCTCAGCGGCACGCTGACGCCGATGAGAATCGCGATCAGCAACAC
>JANMCB010000116.1:0-14519 GCA_031360805.1 Rhodoferax sp. | reverse complement strand
CCGCAGCTCAACCCGGCGCTGCTGACTGTGCCCAACGCGGTGCTGACCCCGCACATTGCCAGCGCCACTTTGCCCACGCGCCTGGCCATGGCCAACCTGGCGGCTGACAACCTGATCGGCTATCTGTTGCACGGCAAGGCGTTGACGGCGCTGAACTCTGTGGTGGCTACTGCCTGAAACCGCAAAAAAATTAACCTGTAGGTTAATTTTTGGAATTTAAAGCGGAATTTTCGTCAAAAAATTGATAAAATTTGCCTCTAGCCCTCGTATTTTATAGAAAGTTTGCTATTTTTAATATAGCAATTTTCGTTGACTTGAGAAGCTTCTGGATTCGCCACTGAGCGGGTCTATGAATTCAATGGACTTGGCCAGCAGTTGCAGCGGGTTCTCAAAGTCGGTCTGACCTTCCGCTGTGAGCTGTGGGTAAATGCCGTCACCGACGATGGGCAGCCCAAGCGCCGCCATGTGCACGCGCAACTGGTGGCGCTGTCCGGTCACGGGCTTTAGCTCATAGCGCGCGAATTTTCCCAGCACCTCAAGCGGCCGGATGAACGTTAGTGCAGTGGGCACGCCTGGCACCTCCATCTGCTGCAAAAAGTGACCCGACGCCGCCAGGCGGCTTTCGCGGCGCAAGGGCCAGGGCAGGTCCGGGTTCCATGGGGCGATTGCTTCGTAAGTCTTTTGCACGCGCCGATCCCGGAACAGCGCATGGTAGGCGTTGCGGGTGGCCGGCTGCACTGAAAACAGCACCAGGCCTGCGGTGTCGCGGTCAATGCGATGAATCGGCGACAGCGCGGCCAGGCCAGGCCGGTTCTTCTGACGGACCAACACGGTTTCGGCCAGGTACTTGCCAGAAGGCATGACTGGCAGGAAGTGGGGTTTGTCAACCACCAGCAGGTGCGCGTCCTGCATCAGCACGACTTCGTCAAAGGGAATGCGTGGCTCTGCTGCCAGAGCGCGGAAGTAGTAAAGCCGGTGCGACGGCTGGAACAGCGTCGCTGGCGTGACGACGTTGCCTGCATCGTCCATGACATCGCCCTGTTCGAGCCGCTGGTGCCATACCTGCGGCGCCACACCGGGAAACCGCTGCATCAGAAATTCGGCCACCGTTGGCCAGGGGCCCGCTGGTGTGACGACGCAGCCAGCATCAACCCCGTTTCTTGCGGGTGGCGGGTTGGGCCGAAACCGGGCCATGGCGGGCGCTGTTCAGCGGCGCCTGAACACGATGTCCCACACACCGTGCCCGAGTTTGATGCCGCGATTCTCGAACTTGGTCAATGGCCGATAGTCCGGTTTGGGAGCGTAGCCGCCACCCGGCGCTTCGGGCTGCACCGTGTTTTGCAGCAGCGGCTCGGCGCCCAGTACTTCCAGAATCTGCACGGCGTAGGGTTCCCAGTCGGTCGCGCAGTGCAGGTAACCACCAGGTTTGAGGCGCGCCGCCAGTTTGGCGATCAATGGCGGCTGGATCAAGCGGCGCTTGTTGTGGCGCTTCTTGTGCCAGGGGTCAGGAAAGAAGATGTGTACGCCGTCAAGGCCTTGCTCCGGTACGCTGGCGCTCCAGGCGGGCAGCATGTGGTCAAGCACTTCGACAGCGTCGTGCGCAATGATCCGGATATTGGTCAAGCCCTGCTCGCCAATGCGCTTGAGCAGTGCGCCCACGCCGGGTTCATGCACCTCGCAGCACAAAAAATGCGTGCCTGGCAGGGTTGCTGCGATCAGCGCCGTTGCCTCGCCCATGCCGAAGCCGATTTCAAGGACGACCGGCGCCATTGCAGGGTTGGCGCCGCCCGGTGCGCAAGCGATGTCATCGGTGTAGGCGGGCTCTGTAAAGGCGCTGACCAGTTTGATGGCCTTCGGCTGGTACGCCAGCAGATAGCGCGGCCCCAGGTCCTCAAAAGCCCGCGCCTGGCCCTGCGTGGTCCGGCCAGCGCGGCGCACATAGCTTTTAATGTTTTTGGGATGCAGAACGCCTGCGGGCGTGTTGGGGTGGGAAGGTTCAATCACCCGGCAGATTGTAGAGATGGCGCCAGGCCTTCGCCCAGTGGCCCAGGGCATCGCCCACGGTGGTGCATTCACTGGCAGGCAAACCCAAGGCATTTGCAGCTTGGTTCAGGGCGATCAGCGGAGCCTCGGTCTGCAGCGCGGCGGCACCATTCTGTTTTGACAGTTTTTCGCCATTCAAACCCAACACCAGGGGCGTGTGCAGGTACATGGGCGTAGGCAAGCCAAGCTGGCGTTGCAGCAAAATCTGGCGCGGTGTGTTGTCAGCCAGATCTTCGCCGCGAACGACGTGGCTGATGCCCTGCGCAGCATCATCGACAACCACAGCCAACTGATAGGTGGTGCAACCGTCCGCGCGCAGAAGGGCGAAGTCGCCAACCGCAGCTTCGACCTCCTGGCTTTGCAGCCCGAGGCGCCGGTCGGTCCATTGAATAGTTGACGTTGACGTTGACGTGGGGGCGGGCGCTGGCGGGCTGCCAGGCACCGACGCCACAGGTGTACCGGGTGATACACAGTCGGTGCGCAGCCGCCATGCCAATCCGTCGGTGAGACTGCCAGTTATCGGCGTCCTCGTGGCGGGGCGGCAAGTGCCCGGGTACACCAGCTCGGCGTTGCGGCTGCGGCGGTGGCCCTGGGCTTTAAGGACCGCATCAATGTCTCTGCGGGAGCAGCGGCAAGGGTAGGCCAGCCCACGGTGTGCCAATTGCGCCAGCGCATTGCGGTAGGCAGCCGTACGCCGCGATTGAACCCAAGGTGGCTCGTCGCTCACCAATCCGAAGGCGCCCAATTGGGTCAGAATGTGCTGCTCCATGGCAGCCAGGCAGCGCGGTTTGTCAACGTCTTCTATGCGAACAAGCCACGTGCCACCGTGGGCGCGGGCATCCAGCCAACTGGCCAGTGCAGCGACCAGCGAGCCGGCGTGAAGGGGGCCGGTCGGAGAAGGGGCAAATCGACCAATATAGTTGAACGCCCCCACGTGGGTTCAATCAATCTGCGGCCAGGGCCAGTTCCAGCCCGGATACGAACGCGTCTTCAACCCGATGCCCAATGCACCAGTCGCCGCAAGCGCCGACGCCCGCTTTTGCATCCCACAAGTGGGTCTTTCCCAGTGGCTTCGTGGTTTGGGCGTACAGCCAGCGCTGGGTGTCAATGTGGGCTGGCTCGGCGCGGATGCCGGTGATTTCCGAAAACGCCTTGAGCAGTTTGGCTTGCACCCGGGGTGCGTCGTCCTGCAGGTGCTCCTGTGACCAGGCTGCACTGGCCTGGACCGTCCAGCGCTCGACTGATCCGCGTCCGGGCTTGGAGGACTCGCGTGCCAGCCAGGCAATGCGGTGGTGCGTGCTGCGGGCGGCGTTCCACTGAGGCCCCAAGGCCGACAGATTGGCCTGCATCGCCTGCGGGAAAGCAAGCATCAGCGTCCAGCAGGGCGCAACATGCACCTGACCCACCTCGCTGGCCAGAGGTGCGAGCTTCTTTTGGGAAGCCAGCAATTCGCGCGCCTGGGTTGACGGCGCTGCGACCAACACACAGTCAAAGCCGGAATAAACGCGCTGTGAATCATCGACGCCGGTGGTGCGCAGTTGCCATTGATCCGGGTTCAGCGGGTCGGTCTCCATCGCGTTGACCCGGGTCTGCAGTTCAATGCGGTGTGCGGCCATCAAGGGCTTTGTGAAGGCCTGAACCAGCGCGTTCATACCCGGCACGGGCACCCAATGGGCTTCGCGCGCAGGCAAACCGGCAGCCGCAACACGCCCCAGTTCATCCAGTACGCGCACGGTGTTGGCGCTCCAGGGTTTGCACAACCCGGGCGCGGTCTCCAATGCCTTCGCAAACCGTGCATCCCGCACGGTGAAATATTGCGCACCGTGGTCGAAGGTGCCAAAAGCGCTGCCTCGTGTGGCCATTCGCCCACCCGCACCGGCACTTTTCTCAAACACTGTCACGGTGTGGCCCGCCTGGGAGAGCGTGCGCGCACAGGCGATGCCCGCCATACCGGCGCCCACAACGGCAATGCTTTTGAGGCGACGGTCAACGGGGGCTTTGGGCATACGCAGATTCTCCAGGGGTGGTTCTATACACCTGACTTTACACGCCCTGAAGTTATGACATCAGGGCTACCCTGGTGGCAGGGCTTTCGAGTTGCTTGAGCCACCATTGCAGGGCGCGCCCTTGCTCCGAGCGGCTCACGCTGCGCCAGGCATAGCCAGGCTGAACCACACGCTCCGGGCGCGTCACTTTTTTCACGACCAGATGCCCCGCCTGAATATGGGCACGAGCCATCGGCTCAGGAACAAAACCACTACCCATGCCGCGCAACTGCGCCTCCAGCTTGGCCTGCATGGTGGCGACGGTGAACACATCCTGCCCGCTTAAAAGTCCGAACGTCACGCCCGCACCGCGCTGGATCGAGTCGGCCACCGCTACGGCCCGAAATTGCTGGATCACGTCGTCGGTCAAGGGCTCGGGCAACGCTGCCAGCGGGTGGTGCGGTGCCACCACAAACACGAAGCCGACCCGACCCAACGGCTTGGTATTCAGACCTGCCACGATGCCATGCTCCAGCCCAACACCTATGGCGAGGTCCGCCTGGCCAGACACGAGCGCCTGGATTGTGCCCGACAGCGCCTCTTCTCGCAGCCTGATGCGGGTCGGGGGTTTGAGGGCAAAAAAGGCACTGCACAACTCCATCATGGTCTTTCTGGAAATGATGGTATCTACAGCGATGGTGAGTTGTGACTCCCATCCGGTTGCAACCCGTTTGACCCGGTTCGCCACGGCGTCAATCTCGTTCAACAGCCGGGTGCCCTCACGAAGCAGTTCTGCGCCTGCTTCGGTCAATTTTGCCTGGCGCGAGCTGCGGTCAAACAGCAGCACATCCAGTGCGTTTTCGATCTGCCGGACCCGGTAAGTCAAAGCACTGGGCACCAGGCCCAGCGCGCGGGCAGCGGCTGCAAAGCTTCCTTCTGCTGCGATGGTTTGCAGCATGGCGAGCGCGTCCGGCGTTAGTACATCTCGGGCAGTTTGCATGAAAATCCGTTAATCGTTCAAATTATATGAATGATGCCATCAAATCGCGTGGATGCTTTCCGATGCTTTGGCGCTTACAGTTCTCACCATGCATTCACCCCTTTCAGGAGAAACAGTATGTTGACCATTCGACCCTCACAGGAGCGGGGTTACGCCGATCATGGCTGGCTCAAGTCGTTCCACAGCTTTTCGTTTGCTGGCTACCACGACCCGCGGCATATGGGCTTTGGGAACCTGCGCGTCATCAACGAGGACCGCATCGCGCCGGGTACCGGTTTTGGCACCCACGGACACCGCGACATGGAAATCATCAGCTATGTGCTGTCTGGCAACCTGGCGCACAAGGACACGATGGGCAACGTCAAGGGCATTCCGCCCGGGGACGTGCAACGCATGAGTGCAGGCACAGGGGTGCAACACAGCGAGTTCAATCACGCACCCAACGACACAACCCATTTTCTGCAGATCTGGATAGAGCCCAACGTCACCGGCATTGCACCCGGCTATGAGCAAAAGACATTTTCCGACGCTGAGAAGACGGGCAAATTGCGGCTGGTGGCATCCGGTGACGGCGCAGAGGGCTCGGTCACGATTCACGCCGACGCGCGCCTTTATGCAGGGCTGTTCGATGGCGCACAGACAGCGGCGCTGTCACTCGCTTCAAATCGGAAAGCTTACGTGCATTTGGTACGCGGCTTGATCGAAGTCAACGGCCAAAAGCTTGGCGCTGGCGATGCAGCGCTGTTGAAGGGCGAAAGCCAGATTGATCTCAAGCATGGCGAACAGGCCGAAGTGCTGGTTTTTGATCTCGCGCCCTGAGCTTTGAGGCTTCAGGATTTTCTTTTTCTCATTTCTAAGGGACTAATTCATGATTTCAAACTTTCAAAACCCGCTGAACCTGGTGGGTCGCCTGACCAAGGAAAATTGACATGACAAAAGTAGCAGTGGTTTATCACTCGGGTTATGGCCATACGCAGCGTATGGCGCAGGCAGTGGCTGAGGGCGCAGCGGCAGAGCTGATTGCCATCGACGCTGAGGGCAATCTGTCGGAGGCAGCCTGGGCGACACTCGGTGACGCCGACGCCATCATCATGGGTTCACCTACCTACATGGGTTCGGTAAGCTGGCAGTTCAAGAAGTTTGCAGACGCATCCAGCAAGCAGTGGTTTTCGCAGGCCTGGAAGGACAAGATCGCAGCCGGCTTTACCAACAGCGCGGGCCTGAGTGGCGACAAGCTGTCCACGTTGAACAGTATCTTTACCCTGGCCATGCAGCATTCGATGATCTGGGCAAGCCAGGGCTTGATGCCCAGCAACACCAAGGCCGCCACCCGCAACGACATCAACAATGTTGTCTCTTACAGCGGCGCCATGGCGCAATCGCCTTCCGACGCATCGCCTGCCGAAATGTCAAAGGGCGACCTGGAAACGGCAAAACTGTTTGGCAAACGAGTTGCCGAAGTGGCAGCGCGCTTCAACAAGTAGGTCAACCGCGGTTCCGGGCGATTCAGCTGCTAGCGCGATATCGCCACCGGGAAGTCTGATATTCCCTGCGGCACGATGGTCACTGGAGACTGCGTGCCGCGTGTCAGTGCCTTGACGCGCTCCGAGACATAAAGATCAAGCATTTTGTGGGTGACGCGGCCAGTTCGGCCCACGTCGGCCCGACCGCTCATGCCTTCGACAACGGCTTTGGTGAAGGCGCCGTTCCCCCATTCGGCTGACTCCTGCGCCACCTGCCGGCCAGTCGAGGCCGCGAAGACGATCACGCCATTCTCCGCGCTGGACAGTTCGTTGACGACTGCGGTCAAGTCGTTGCTGATGGCGCGCCGCCCGGTGCCCAGTACATTGCCCGAGTGGCAGGTATCCACAAAGAAAAGCGCTTTGCCTGGCAATGCGGCCAGAGTATTGCGGATTTCGGTGAAGATCACGCCAGTGCGTTTGAGCCGGTCCGGATCGGTATCCTGCGGCAGATAGTAGTAAACGCCGTCACTGTCGTTGATGCCGTGGCCCGCCATGAAGACGACGCCCACGTCGCGCGAGGTCATCTCCCGGCGAATCCACTCCAGGCCGTCCAGTATGTCGTCTCGCCTGGCATTCTCATCCGTGAGCAATTTGACTTCAACCTTGCGGTACAACTGCTTGTCCTGCAGTTTGAAGATGTTGGCAAAGTCTGATGCATCTTTTGACGCAAACTGAAGTTGAATGTTTGCATTTTTGTATTTGCTGATCCCGACGGCCAGTACGTACAGAGCGGGCCTGAAAGCGGCGTCAGCGGCTTCGGCGGCACTGATGGTGGGTCGGGTCGCCGCTGTAACAGTTGCCGCAGTGGCTGCGCTGGAGGCCACAGTCCCGGCCCACTTCAAACGCAGCACTGCGGGGGTTGAATAGCCGTTCTTGTTGTCCGCAAACAGCATCAATTCCACGTCCTGCGCAGGCAGGGTCACGCGCTGCTCGTACCTGGTTTGCCCGGTGCCGGGTGCCGGTGCAGGTTCCGCGACATCCACAACCAGATTGCGGCCCGTCGTCCATTGGTTTGCAAGCGCCAACGGCAGCTCAAAATTGTTGCCATTCAGGCGGGCTCGCAAGCTGACTGGCGGCGCACCAGCGGGCGTGCGCACAGACACGCTGAGCACCACTTCGCGGGTGGTGAAGCTGCCGCCATCGCGCGGTGACAACACCGTCACGACCGGCGGTGTTTTTGATTCAATCTCAGGCGCTGAAATCAAAGGTGATGAGGGCGGCAGCACGCTTTGGCTCGTGGTGCGCAGGGCGGCATCGAGATCGGCCGTGTCCAGCAAGGCTGTGATCAGGTCAGGGCGAAAGAAGTTGGCCCTGAAACGGGAGCCAGGAAAGAAGTCGGCGGACACAGCGGGCCCGCGATTGATCTGCCAGCCAAACAGGTCCTCTCCGCCAGGACTTGCGCTGTAGTAGCCTTGCGGTGTCCAGGCGACCCAGCGCTTTTGATCGGCGTGCGGCAGAAGCGCCAGCATTTCAACGCCGTCACGCACGCGGTACCAGCGAATGGTGCCGTCACCAAAGCCAGCAACCACCCATCGGCCATCGGAAGACAGGTTGACCTGCCAGGTTGTCGCAGGCACTGCCAAACGCCATGCGACCGTGCCATCAGCCTTGTACATGCGAAGGTAAAAACTTGTTCCCAGAACGAAGCTGCCACCACTTGATGCCACGGCTGCAGTCATCGAGACTTCGTTGTCCGTGAGAGGTAGCACACGGCCATTGAACTTGGGCGTTGCACTGTCGAACCAGTCAGTCAGTTGCACCCCCTGCCCAGTCTGCTTTGAAGAGGTCCAGTTGGCCTGGGGAATGGTCCACGCGGCGTTACGCGGGTCAAAACCCACGATGCCTTGCGCACCCGCAACGCCTTTGGCACCAAAGGCAATTGCACTGCCATTGGGTGCCAGCCGAAATGCTGTTGCGCCGTCCCGAAAATCCACCAGTCCACTTGAGACGGTTTGGGCGCCTGCGTTGAGAGCCACCCAGCCCCAGGCCGGGTCAGCAGAGGCGAAGGAAACCCGCCCATCTGCCAGTGCCCGAAGTGCCACCACGCTGTTGCCCGACAGGCTGCTGTCAGTCACAGGGCCACGCCCGCCATCCGGCCAGCGTTTCAGACCGTGCCGGCCATCTGCGCGTTTCCAGGTGCCCGCAGCCAGCAGTTCGCGCCCGTCAAGGCTCCAGGCCAGCGCGTTCAAGCTGCCGTCAACTGCCGAGCCGGCGTTGGGTGAAAAGGCAAAGCCCAGGGTTTGTGCATTGAGCACGGTGACCACGGGCTTGTCTGAAAAGCCGACCGCCAGCCAACGGCCGTCAGGCGAATGCGCCACGCTGAACGGTTGACTGCCACCTGCAGGGCGCACGCCTTGCAACAGGTTCAGGCGCCTGGCGCTTACGTCATAAAGCCGTACTTGGCCGTCAACACTGGCACTGGCAAAGCGCTTGCCGTCAGGCGAAAACTGACCGCCGTAGACCTCACCGTCATACTTTGCATCAGAGTCCAGTTCCTGGCTGGCGCGCCATGCGGAACTGGTGCCAAACAGGCGCACACCATTCTTGCCCCAAAGTCCAATGGCCAACATCTGGCCGCCTGGCGAAAAACTCAGGTGCGTGATGGTGTTGGGCAGACCGGTAATGCGTTGCACCATGACGCCCGTTGCGCGGTCAAAGAAATACACATCGTTATCGGGCGACCAGCCCCCTACGGCGACTACTCTTCCGTCGGGCGTGATGCTTGCGGCAAACAGCTTGCCATCGTTAGCGGCGCCAATGGGGGGCCGAAAGGTTTGCAGCAGTCGTCCATCCGACAAATCCCAGACCCTGGCTGTTTTATCCTCGGAAGCAGTGACTGCGTATCGGCCAGCGGAATCGACCTCCATGGCCCGAATTGCGGCGCTGTGTGCGCCGGTATCGATCCGCAGCACCGGCGCCACATTTTGGGCCGTGGCTGGCGCTGCGGCGCCAAGCCAGACGACCAGCGCCAGCAGTAGTTTGATCAGGCGCAAGCTCTTCCCTATGTACAGGCCCTTGCAGTCATCTCAATGCGGCGGTCAAGCGCGTCAGACGAATCGTCGCGACCGGTTGCCACCAGCGCCGCAGCAGAGCCATAACCTTTGGTGCTGATGCGGGAGCTCAACTCTTTCTTCTCCGCCACAAGGCGCTGCTTCACGTACTCTGCGCGTTGCAGGGAAATGCGTTCATTCATGGGCTCTGAGCCACCCCGGCCTGTATGGCCAGCGACTTCAAAGCAGGTTGCCGGATTTTTGGCGACGAGTGTGGACTGGCCTGCCAACTCCTTCAACCAGCGGTCGTAGGGGCTGGCATCCTTGGCAAAACTGGCGCCGCCAGGCTGAAAGTTGAACTTCACGGCGAGGCGTTTTGCATCCAGCCCCTGTTTGGCGATCTTGCCAAACGCCTGCATCGCGGGCTCACGCCGGCCAAGCTTGAGGTTGGACAGGTACATGCCCGTGTGAACCCGTGGCTGGTCGCCGGCAGCGCTTCGAAGCAATGATGTGAAAAGCGCCAACGATTCCTGGTATTTTTTGGCGTTGTAGGCCCGCGTGGCTTCGTCAATACCGGCGATGGCGGCAACTTTGTCCAGGTAGGCTGGATTGATCGGGTCCCCGGCCCGGGTGCCCTGGCAGGTCTTGATATAGCCTTCGACGATGGCATCGTTCACCCACAGTGGCGCATCCTGAAAATAGGGCAGGGGCGTTGCATCCACGCCAGCGGTTTGCGAGCGTGCAAAACCTTTGCTGACAATCTTTCCGGTTTTTAGGTCTGCCAGCGCAAAGCAGACCCGGTAGGCGTCACGCTCGCCGCCTCCTTTGCCCTGCAAATTGATCGGCGTGAACGTGCCGATAAATACCAGCGGGGCAGCTGCCAGATTGGCCGAATTCAGTGGCTTGACCTGAAACCGCGGGAAGTCACTTTTCACCAGGGTCAGCACCTGTTGTTCCACTGCGGAGGTCGCCAGCGACTGAAGGCCCGTAGAGCCGTCCACCAGGGGATCGATGACCACATTGAACGTTTGGCCCTCGGGCAATTGTGCTTTTGCAAACAGCTCGCGGGCCGCCAGCAATACCGCCTCTTTGTGCGGAAGTGCCACGACAGGCGCCGCAACTGCAGGCGCAGGCGCCGGTGCCGCCACGACGGTCGGAGCCGGGGCTGCCACTGTGGCGGGCGTCGACGGTTGCGCTTGCGTTGAAGGCTCGCTGGCTGGCGTGGTGCAGCCCCAAAGCAAAATTGCAACGGCCAACGCGCCAACCACCGCGCGCTGCCGCGCATGAATCGGCCCCAACAGCCGTAGCGCAAAAACGGTTGAACTGGGATGTACGGATACAGGTAGCAAATTCTTTGCTGGCATGGTTTAAACCTCCGGGAAATCGCACCGGTCCTGCGAAAGAAACGTTATGCACCCGGTGATGAACACTAACGTAACAAATTGTTGTGAACTCTAGCAGAGTGACGGCTGAATGTCCCGCAATTCTTCATTCAATATGGTGATGTTTTGGGTGAACCAATTGCGGCTTTCTACAATACACCGCATGTATGTTCATTTGCGCACCCACACCGAGTTTTCTGTTTCAGACGCCACGATCCGTATCGATGAGGTTGTCAAAGCCGCTGCAGCCGATGGTCAGGGCGCACTGGCGATTACAGACTTGAGCAATCTGTTTGGTGCGGTCAAGTTTTACAAAGAGGCGCGCAGCAAGGGCGTCAAACCTGTCATCGGCGCCGAGATCGTGCTTGAAGGCGTTGCGGCCGATGCTGCGAACCTGTCGCGCATGGTGGTGCTGGTGCAAAGCACGCAGGGCTATTTGAACCTTTCCGAGCTGATCGCCCGGGCCTACACGCAGAATATTGTCAAGGGCCAACCCGTCATCAAGCTGGACTGGTTGAAACAGTTGAACGAGGGCCTGATTGCCCTTTCAGGCGCGCAGGCCGGCGCGGTGGGTCAGGCACTGGTTCAAGGCGACGAGGCCCGAGCGCTTGAAGTGGCGCTGCTCATGGCGCAACTGTTCCCGCACCGTTTTTACATCGAGCTGCAGCGCGCCGGGCGGACAGACGATGAAGCCTATGTTGCTCAGGCCGTGCAGTTGGCAGCGCGCATGAAGCTGCCAGTGGTGGCCACGCACCCGGTGCAGTTTGCGGGCGCCGAGGACTACGAGGCGCATGAGGCCCGTGTCTGCATTGCCGAGGGCGAAATTCTGGGCAACCAGAAACGGGTGCGCAAGTTCACCCGCGAACAATATTTCAAATCAAGCGAGCAGATGGAGGCCCTGTTTTCCGACTTGCCCACAGCGCTGGCCAACACCGTTGAAATTGCCAAGCGCTGCAACCTCACGCTGGTATTGGGCAAGCCGCAGTTGCCCGAGTTTCCGACGCCCCTGGTGAATGGCGAACGCATGACGCCCGAGGCGTATTTCCGCCACGCCTCGCACGAAGGCCTGAAACGCCGTTTGACTCACCTTTACCCCAATGAATCGTTGCGTGAGAAAGAACGGCCACGCTACGAAGAGCGTCTTGAGTTTGAGATCACCACCATTTTGAAGATGGGCTTTCCGGGCTACTTTCTGATCGTGGGCGACTTTATCAACTGGGCCAAAAACAACGGCTGTCCGGTCGGCCCGGGCCGTGGATCAGGCGCCGGGTCGCTGGTGGCCTATTCCTTGAGCATTACCGACCTGGATCCGCTGCATTACGACCTGCTGTTTGAGCGGTTCCTGAACCCCGAGCGGGTCAGCATGCCGGACTTCGATATCGACTTTTGCCAGGCCAACCGCGACCGTGTGATTGACTACGTCAAGCTGAAGTACGGCAAGGAAGCCGTCAGCCAGATCGTCACCTTTGGCACCATGGCCGCGCGGGCCGCCATCCGGGATGTGGGCCGCGTGCTTGACATGAGCTACACCTTTTGCGATGGCATCAGCAAGCTGATTCCGAACAAGCCTGGCACCCAGATCACGATCGAAGCTGCGATCAAGGCCGAGCCGATCCTGGCCGAGCGACTGGAAAAGGAGGACGACGTCAAAACCCTGCTGGCTCTGGCGCAAAAACTCGAAGGCTTGACGCGCAATGTCGGCATGCATGCGGGAGGCGTGCTGATTGCGCCGAGCAAGCTCACGGACTTCTGCCCGCTTTACCAGCAGCCCGGCAGCGACTCGGCCGTCAGCCAGTTTGACAAAGACGACGTGGAGGCCATCGGCCTGGTGAAGTTTGACTTTCTGGGGCTGGCAACCCTGACGATTCTTGAAATCGCCAAAGACATGATTGTGGCGCGGCACAAGGGCCAGGAGAACTTCGCGTTTGAAGACCTGCCGCTGGACGATGCCCGCGTTTACCGGCTGTTTGCAGAGGCCAGGACCGAGGCGGTGTTTCAGTTTGAATCGCGTGGCATGCAAGGCTTGCTGCGTGACGCCAAGCCAACGCGCCTGGAGGACCTGATTGCGATGAACGCGCTCTACCGGCCCGGCCCGATGGACCTGATTCCCACCTACGTGGCGCGCAAGATGGGCCGCGAACCGGTCGTCTACCCCGACCCGCGCGTTGAAGGCATCCTGAAAGACACCTACGGCGTGATGGTGTACCAGGAGCAGGTGATGCAGATGGCACAGATTCTGGGCGGCTATTCGCTCGGTGGTGCTGACATGCTGCGCCGTGCAATGGGCAAGAAAAAAGCCGAGGAAATGGCCGAGCACCGCCAGATATTCCGGGATGGCGCCGCCGTGAACGGGCTGACGCAGCAAAAGGCCGATGAGGTCTTTGACCACATGGAGAAGTTTGCAGGCTATGGCTTCAACAAGTCGCACTCTGCAGCCTACGCACTTCTTGCCTACCACACCGGCTGGCTCAAGGTGCATTACACGGCTGAGTTTTTCTGCGCCAACATGACGGTGGAGATGGACGACACCGACAAGCTCAAGGTGCTGTTTGAAGATGCCGTCAAGATGGGCTTGAGCTTTGAGGCGCCCAACATAAACCGCGGCGTCCATCGGTTCGAGCCCATCTCGGACAAGGCAATCCGCTATGGTCTGGGAGCCGTGAAGGGAACCGGACAGCAGGCGATTGAGGCGATTGTGGCGGCAAGAGAGGCGGGCGGCCCATTCACCGGCCTGTTTGACTTCTGTGTGCGCGTGGACCGCAGCAAGCTCAACAAACGGGCGGTGGATGCATTGATCAAGGCCGGCGCGTTTGATTCCCTGCATCTCAATCGGGCATCCCTTATCGCATCCGTTGACCGTGCCTTTGACTTTGCCAATGCGGCGGTTGCCAACGTCAACCAGGGCGGTCTGTTCGACATGGGCGGTGAAGACGACCACGGCTCCAGCACCCAGGAGCCGGAGCTGGTAGCGGCCTTGCCTTGGGGTGTGAAAGAGCGTTTGACGTTTGAGAAAACCGCAGTCGGCTTCTACCTGTCAGGCCACCTGTTTGATGAAGTGGCATCGGAGGTACGGCGTTTTGCCAAGCGCAGAATTGAAGAGCTGATCGACACCCGCGAGCCCCAATTGCTGGCTGGCATCGTCAGCGACTTTCGGGTGATCAACGGCCAGCGCGGCAAGCTGGGCTTGTTCAAGCTGGATGACAAATCCGGCGAGCTCGATGCCCGTGTGGATGAGGCCATGATGAACGCCCACAAAGGCCTGCTCAAGGAAGACGAGCTGATCATCGTGATGGGCAAGCTTCAGCCGGACCGTTTTTCAGGCGGAATGCAACTCACCGTGACGCAGATTTGGGACCTGGACCAGGCGCGCTGCCGCTTCGGAAAATACCTGAAAGTCGCGGTGAACGGCAAGCTGCCCGATATCGCCAGGCTGTTGAAAGACTTTCCGCCCAAACGCGAGATGACCGAGCAAGGCGAGTTGCTGCGCGGGCTGACCGTGCGGCTGGCCGTGAACCGAACGCCTGGCAGCGACGCGGAAGGTCTGGCAGGAGCCAGTGCCGAGCTGCAATTGGGCGAACAGGCCCGGTTTTTCCCCA
>JANMCB010000054.1:0-16121 GCA_031360805.1 Rhodoferax sp. | reverse complement strand
CAACGCGTACGTAGTTGGTGGCGGCTTTGATGTCGCTAGGGCTGGCTGACGCAATGCTGTCAATACCGCCCGCGTAAACCAGCGTGCCCTGCGGGTTGACGAGGTACATGTGCGGCGTGGTGCGGGCACCGTAGCTTTTGCCGACGGCGCCGCTCTCGTCCATCAGCGTGGCGTTCGGCGCGGCCCTCTGGTCCGCTATCCACTTGCCTAACTTGCCCGGTGCGAGGTAATCAGGGTGCGCGGTGTCGGTGGAGTTCACGGCCAGCCAGACGACGCCCTTGCCCGCCGACTCTTTCTGCAAGGTTTGCATGTTCGCGCTGTCGTAATGCTTGCGGACAAACGGGCAGCCGGGGTTGTTCCATTCCAGCACCACGTGCTTGCCCTTGAAGTCGGACAGGCGCACGGCTTTACCGCTGGTGTCGGTCAACGTGAAGTCTGGCGCGGGTTGCCCAACACTGGCTGCGGCCTGGGCGGCACCAGCCCACAGCGCTGAAACTGCGACGGCGGCCAGGGCGGCGCGCAAGGTGAAATGACGACGCATCATGGGTGGCTGTCCTTCAATTTGCAATCTGCCATCCTAATGCGAAAAAAGCGGCCTGTCAGAACGGTAAAAAATTAACCTTTAAGTTAATTTTTTACTCAAAGCCAGCAAAATTCAGCAAAAAGTCGATAAAATATGCCTCTAACCCTCGTATTTATTACAAAGTTTGCTATTTATTATATAGCACATATTTTCAACCCGCCACGCTGCTAATCCGGGTTCGCCAGCGTTTCCGGGTCGGCCACTTCGCCACTGGCAATGCGCGTGGCCTCTGCCTGCACTTGCAGCCAGTCGCAGAAATCGCTCACCTCGGCGCGGCTGCTGCTCCGCGGCCCGACGATCAGCCAGTAGGCCATCGGGCTGTCCATGCGGGTTTCGGGCAAAACCTCGATCAGGTCGCCACGGGCCAGGTTCTCCGCAATCAGCGGCATGCGCGCCAGCACCACGCCTTGCCCGGCCAGCGCGGCTTGCGTCATCTGGTACGCGTAGTTGAAATACAGCCAGCGTTTGGGCTGAAGCTGCTTCAAATGCTGCTCGTCGAACCAGCGCCGCCAGGTGAGCCACTCCAGGTGTGTGCGATGGGCGTCACCGGCTTCGATCAGCGAAAAGCGCGCCAGATCTTCGGGCTTTTTGATGCGCGGGCTGCCTTTGAGCAGCCAGGGGCTGATCACCGGCGCCAACTGCTCCCCAAACAGGCGAATCGCGGTGCCTGGCATGGCGCTGGCCGGTCCGTAGCGGATGGCCAGATCGACATCGGCGACCTCCATGTCCAGCGGCGCGTCGGTGGCATCAATGCGGATGTCGATGTCGGGGTTGTTGCGCTGAAACACCTCCATGCGCGGAATCAGCCACATCGATGCGAACGATGCAAAGGTGGTGATGGAGACACTGCGGCGCCCCGCGCTTTGGCGAATCTGCCGCACCGCACCGTCAATTTGCGGCAACGCCCGCGCCACGCTGGCCAGCAGCAAGGCACCGGCGCTGGTGAGCTCCACCGCGCGGGTGTGGCGCAGGAACAGCGATGCGCCCACGTCGTCTTCAAGCGCCTGGATCTGACGGCTCACAGCCGATTGGGTGACCGCCAGCTCTTCCGACGCAGCGCGAAAGTTCAGGTGGCGGGCCACCGCTTCAAAGGCGCGCATGTGGCCCGCCGCAATCGGCCGGGTGCGCAGGTGAGTCTGTGAATGGAGCATGACAAAAGCCGTTTCAAGCGGGATTGATTAGTGTATTTTTAGCATCAATAGTGTGCCTTGTTTTCATTGGACGGACAAGTACAACGGGCGGATCATTCACTCTCACCAGTCCATCCAACCCGAAGCACAGGAGCAATTCATGCAAGCAACATCTGTTCTGATATCGCAACAATGCCAGGCCGGTTTGCAGCGCCTCGGTCCGGCTGGCAGCTGGGTCTTGCCAGCCGGCCAGGCCATCACACTGGACATCCCCGACGAGTCCGCGCTGCGGGTGACTCAGGGCCGCCTGTGGGCCACCTTGGATGGCCCCCACCAGGGGCCCGCCAACGATCAGGGCGACGTGGTTTTGGCCGCCGGCGAACGTTTGACACTGCACGCCGGACAGCGCTTGGTGATCGAACCCTGGAGCCGGGGCGGTGCGCCCTGTGCCAGCCAGAGTGCGTACTTCAGCCTGGAGCACGCTGCAACGCGATAATCGCGGGCATGGCCCGACCCAAGTCTGCAAGTTTTGAGCTCAAGCGCGATGACATCCTGAACCGTGCGGCCGCCTGTTTTGCCGACAAGAGCTACACCGGCGCCAGCATGAACGACATTGCGGCGGCCAATGGCACGTCAAAAGCGCGTCTGTACCACTACTATGGCGCCAAGGAAGCGATTCTGTTTGACCTGCTGGACCGCTACACCCAGCGCCTCCTTAGCCTGATTGGCCAGGCGGAGGCAGCCGCCCAGCGCCGTGGCCTGGACGACCGCGCAGCGCTGCACGAACTGGTGCGCAGTTTTCTGGCTGAGTATGAGACCTCGGCCACGCGCCACGTGGCCCTGTTGAACGACACCAAATTTCTGGGCGAGGACCAGCGCGAACTCATCCTGAACCGCCAGCGCGACGTGGTCTCGGCCGTCACCCGCTTTCTGTGCCGCGCCTACCCCCAGCGCCTCACCGCCGCCAACCAGACCGCCATCACCATGATGCTGTTTGGCATGATCAACTGGACCTTCACCTGGCTGCGCCCCGAAGGTACCCTGCGCTACAGCGCATTCGCCGAGGAAGTGATCGCCATGCTGGAGCACGGCCTGGCTGGGTCGCCCCGGTGAAGACCGTGAAAAAAGTAATGCAATTTTTCGGTGGGCCGCCCCAAGAAAAATTAGCCCCCTCGGGGGGCAGAGAGGACACGGCAGTGCCGAATGTGGGGGCTCAATTCTTCGATGGGTCAATGCCGAACGTGGGGGTCCATCTTGTGGTCATGGGCGTGGCGGGCTGCGGCAAGTCGGAGATTGGCCAACGGCTGGCTGCCCAGCTTGGCCTGCCGCTGATTGAAGGCGATGACTTTCACCCGGCATCCAACGTCCAGAAAATGCAGCAAGGCGTTGCACTGACCGACGCCGACCGCATGGGCTGGCTGCAGACCTTGTCAAGTGAATTGGTGCGCCACCCAACAGGCGCGGTGCTGACCTGTTCGGCTCTGAAGCTGGCCTACCGCGACGCGCTGCGTGCCGGCACGCCCGGTTTGCGCTTTGTGCATTTGGCCATCACGCCCCAAGAGTCGATGCGCCGGGTTGCCGCGCGGCCAGGCCACTTCTACCCGCCCGCGCTGGTGGCCAGCCAGTTCGAGGCCCTGCAAGACCCCGCTAGCGAGCCGCGGGTGCTGGTGCTGGACGGCAGCCAGTCGCAGGAGGCGCTGGTCAAGAGCGCCACGGACTGGGTTGGTTCCGCTGCACTCCCTACGCTCGCTACGCCCCTTGCGCCCTTGACGCCCTCTTCACCGTTTACGCATGCGTAACTGATTACGATTAAGTAAACTCGCGGGTCATCCACCCGCCTATTCAGGAGTCTGCCTTGACCACCCCCGCCCCCACCAAAGCTTTTGCGTCGCAAGCCGACCTGGCCGACAAGAAAATCACCTTCGAGCAGTTGAGCCCCCATTGCTGGGCCTACACCGCCGAAGGCGACCCCAATTCGGGCGTCATCATTGGCGACAAATTCATCATGGTGTCGGACGCCACCGCCACGCCGGCCATGGCCCAGGACTTGATCGCCAAAATTCGCAGCGTGAGCCACAAGCCGATCAAGTACGTGCTGTTGACGCACTACCACGCCGTGCGTGTGCTGGGTGCCAGCGCCTATCTGGCAGAGGGCGCCACTGAAGTCATTGCAAGCCAGGGCACGCTGGAGCTGATCATCGAGCGGGGCAAGGAAGACATGCAAAGCGAGATGGAGCGCTTTCCGCGTCTGTTCCGCGGTGCCGAAGGCGTGCCTGGCCTGACCTGGCCAACGCTGGTGGTGGGCGACGGCAAGCCCGGTCGGCAAGGCAGCCTGACGGTTGACCTGGGCGGCGTGAAGGTGCAAATCTGGCACCCGGGCGCAGGCCATACGCGCGGCGACACGATTGCCTGGGTTGAATCTGAACGGGTGTTGTTCAGCGGCGACCTGGTGGAGTACGAAGCCGGCGTCTACACCGGCGATGCGCAGCTGGAGGAATGGCCGGCCACGCTGGAAGCGCTGCGGGCACTCAAGGCGCTGGCCATCGTGCCCGGACGTGGAGAGGCCATGAAAGGTGCCGCCAACGTAGAAAAAGCGCTGGATTACACCCAGCGCTGGGTCACCACACTGTTCCAGTGCGGCAAAGAGGCAGCCGCCCAGAACATGGACCTCAAGGCCGCCATGGCCCACACCCGCAAGACCATGGACCCGGTGTTCGGCCAGGTGTTCATCTACGAGCACTGCCTGCCGTTTGACGTGAGCCGCGCCTATGACGAGGCCAAGGGCATCAAGAACCCGCGAATCTGGACGGCCGAGCGCGACAAGGAAATGTGGGGCGCGTTGCAGGCCTGAGGGCCGCACTGTATGCGCTAGGCGCTCAGTGACCGCATGAACGCCGACAGGCGAGCATGCGACAACGGGTCCAGTGACGCAAGTTGCTGCTCACAAACTTGGGGCGGGATCAGGCCCATGGCCGAGCCGACGCATTCCCAGCTTGGTACGCCGAAGATGCCCACGCCGCCCATCTGGTAGGGAATCAGGTCGGTATCGGTGGGCGTCCTGAACCGGAACACTTCTTTCAACGCCAGGTAGGAGTCGGGCCGGGGCGCCTGGCCTGCGTCGCGCCAGAATGGGGTGTCCGCGCGGCGCGTGTCGTAATGCATGACCAAAAAGTCCAGGATTCCGTCCCAACCGCTCACCACATCGGCATTGAACCGGCTGACGACCTGCCCAGGCAGCACCCGCCGGTTGTGCAGCATGAGGTTGCCGAAGAAGGCCAACTGGTACAGCGTCTGCGCAATTGACGTGGCCTCCAGCGGCTCCACGAACCCTGAAGCAAGTCCGACGGCCAGCACGTTATTTTGAAGGCAGCGGTCCAGCCGCCCGGGGCTGAATTTCAGCCGGTTGACGGGTTCAACCTCACACCCCCAGTGCGCTGCCAGCTCCTGCAAAATTTCCGCCTCGGACGCATGGGAGCTACTGAAAACATAGCCGCAACCGAGGCGCCCCTGGGTCGGAATGGTCCACATCCACCCGTGCTTCATGGCAGTCGACTGGGTCGTCAGTGGCGGATCGACGCCTTTCAGGGGCATGAAGAACGGCAACGCTGAATCAAGAATCAGTTGCTTTTGAAACGATTGCCAGCCAATGCCCAGCGTCTTTTCGGCAAGCACCCTGCGAAACCCGGAGGCGTCGATAAAAAAGTCGCCGTCAATGGGGCCGCCATCGGTATTTAACTGGACAACATTCCCGGCGCCGTCGCAGACTGCGTTTCGAACAATGGTTTCAACGCGTTGGACGCCTTTTTCCTGGGCCGTGCGGCTCAAAAACGCAGCCAGCTTGCGGGCATCAAAATGGTAGGCAAAAACGTCTTTGGGATGGCACAGGAAATGTTCCGCGACCTCGCTTTGGCCAGCGTTTCTGTTGACCAAATCGCGCACGCCCGGAAACTGGTCCAGCGCAAACCCTTCACCCATTAACTTCGAGCTCAAGGGGTAAAACCCGCCTTCTTGCCAATCCTGCAAGCTGACATGTTCGCGTGAGGTCGAAAAGAGGTGGTAGTAGCGGTCATTGGCAACCCCGCGCCAACCGTCAAAACAGACGCCGAGCTTGTAAGTTGCCTGTGTCGCATGCATGAACTCAGGCCGGTCAATGCCATACCGCTGCAACGCCAGCTCAAAATTCGGGATGCTTCCTTCACCCGCGCCGATGATGCCGATCTGGTCGGACTCAATCAGGACAACCTCCACGGATGGCGCAAAGCAATGCCGCATTTCAAGCGCGGCAAACCAGCCGGCGGTGCCACCACCGACGATGACAACCCGTTTGACGCGAGCGAGGTTCAGCAAGGGCAAACCGTCAGGGGTGCGGATCAAACATGCCGAAGCCTTTGTCGGGGTCGGGGTAGATCAGCGCCGTGCCGCCCAGCATCAACTGTGGGGCACCCGGCGCCGTCTTTACACTGGACGTGGCGACTTGAACTGTTGGTACCGTCCTGGACGTTGGCGGTTTACGACCGGCCGCAAATTCATTGAACAAAAACCGGGCCCATATGGGCGCTGCCAGGCTGGTGCCGGCCATCCGGACCGAATCGCCAGCCCCTTGCCCGATAACCCGCAGGCCGCGCAGGCTCGCGCTTTCTTCTGACGGCGCCAGCGCAAACGGGCCGCGCACATGGGGTGGGTGCCCGCCGGACGAATACGGCGCCAGGGTCAAGTCCGACAGCCGATAGCCACCAATCGTTTCAGCATACAGGCTTGACGCAATATTGCTGGTGGTGCCGCTGCGTTTGACTTGCCCGTTCGGGCGGTCAACCGGCAGGCCCGGCACCTGCCCAAACGCGTTGTACCCGGGTTCCGAAACGCGCGATTGCCGGCGCCGCTTTCGCTGGCCCGGCGCTGCGTCGTTGCGTTCGATCCAGACTTGCACATTGTCGATTTGCCGGTCTTTGCTGTCGATATCGACCTGCCACAGCCCGTGTTGCGAAGCGGCTGGGCGGTTGCCAGCCGCCAGTGTCGGCGCGAGCACGAGCAACGCCATGGCCCGGCCTTGTCCAAGTGCGCTCGCGCGGTCGAACTGAATCATTCCAACCAAGTTGCCAGTCGCAGGGTCGTGCAATGCCTGCACACTACCTTGAGCGGTGCTGCGCACGGTGCAATGGCCGTCCGGTGAAGTCAGGGAAATCAACACCCCGTCCACGGTGCTGTCAGGGAACCATATTTCCATCAAACCCGGCGTATCCGAGTCCGGTGGAAGCTTCCAGGCGAGTCGCTCGCGTTGATCGGGCTTCAGGTTCAGGCGAGCATGGCACATGGCTTCGCGGCTGTTGCCAACGGGCAAAACGACCAGAAGCCGGTCGTCCATCAGTTCCACCAATTCACGGATCGCCATTTCAAGCAGGGATGTGCCGTCGTGCGGGCCGGCAATTCCGCCGTAACTGATGTTCACCACAATCCGGGCGGCCGGGTCGCACTTGCTGAGGATGTAATGCAAGCCATCGAGAATCTGCGGTGGCAGCGAACTGCCAGAGGTGTCTTTGACCGTCTCGCGCGGCAGATGAACCGCAACAATGGGTGCAGTGGAGGCCGCATCAAGGGCTGCCACCTGCCTGGCTGCGCTTCGGTTGGGGTCAAACCGTGTCAACCGGTGCCAGGGCGACGTTTTGCCACAAAACAGCCCCGCCACTGCCGTCCCGTGGTGGGCGCGACGCAAGGCTGCTCCACGGTAATTGGGAGGCAGCTGCCCGCCGCCAGCAGTTGCACCAGGTCTTGCTTCCTTGCCATAGGTGAAATGCAGCGGCGTTTGACCACCCGACACCGGCGAGGCCAGCGTATGGTTTTGGTCCCACAGCCAGGCGATCCGGCTGCTGCCATCGGGTGCGAGAAACTCGCTGTGGTTGAACGCCACAAAGTCGTCGATCACTGCGGCGACCACGCCTTGCAGCGCTGGCGCGTGGTCCACGCTGCGAGCCGTGCTGCCTGCAGCGGGCTGCACGTTCACCGAAGCGCCGATTTCCCATCGCACGAGCCCTTCGAGGCCGCGCAATTGGTCAAGCAATTTTCTTTGAACATGCAAGGTGCAAAAACGCGTTGCCAGGAACGTCCCGGACTGCATACTGGAAGGCGCGACGCGGTACGCTGGCGAGACGCAGGCCAGGGTGCCTCTGCTGTTGCCCGGCCACGCCTGCATCGACTGGTTCAGCGCAAGCACGCCCGCAGGGTCAGTGCACTCGGCCAGAACTGAAAAAAAAGTGTGGTCGGTGGTGTTGCCGTAGTCGGCAAAGCCGCACGCCACGGCCCAGGCATAGTAAGGGTCGACCGGGCGCTTCTGGCCCACCACCGGCTGCACGCCTATTTCTCCCACTCTTTGGCGGCCTGCTCCCAAATCCAGCTCATCGGTGAGGTGTTTTTGGGAATCCCGGGCAGTCCAGCAATCGCTACGCCGCCAACCGTCGGGGCGCCAAAGGCCGGGTCAAAATCCACTTTTGCATCATTGGGGTCAATCGTGCGGGCATTGACGTCACTTGCCGCCACTGCCGAACACATGTAAAGGAAATATTCCGCCAGTGACTTGGCCATCACCCGGCCCGCATGGCTGTCGGCGGGGAAGTGCAGGCCCGCTACGGTACGGTTGATGGCAATGCGGGCGGCAAGCCGCTCCAGCTGCTCTGCGTAATGCGCCTGCTCCTTCGGGTCAGACGTTATCAGTTTTGGCAGCACAAAGGCGATCATGTGCGCTTCGGTGGAGTGACCGCTGGGGTAGGCGCTGTGCCCCGGCGTGGGCACGATCGGTTGAATCAAGGCGCTGTAATCGGCTGGCCGGGGGCAGGCCATGGCCTGCTTGAAGCGCAGCACGACAGTACATGCAAACGCCAGCGCCATGTCAATGATCTCCAGCGTTTTGGGCGTTCGGCTCGGGCTCAGGTTCACCACCGAACCCCAAAACGGCAGTTGCGGCGTCATTTGCGTGAGGATTTCGCTGGCCCGGTCTTCGCGAAGCTCCGCCCAACTGGCCACGATCGGGAGCTGACTCTCAAAGAACGCCTTGTCCGGGCGGGCCATTGTCACCAGCGGGGTCGCGGGTGAGCGCAGCAGCAACACTGAACGATCCAGAGCACCTTTGCTCGCGGCGTAGCTCGTGAAATCAACCCCGCTGAGCAGATCAAACAGGCCTGCCGCCTGGCGCGCCGCCGGGTCCCAACGGCGCATGGATTTAGTGTCGCCCATCAAGGGCCAGGTGCTTTGGCCCGAGCTGGATTTTTGAGGCGAGTCAGGATGGGGGTCAATTTGCGCATGGACATCGTCGGTCAGAACGATGCCGCCCCGGCTCTTGGTCAGCGCGTCAACCACCAGCGGGCTGCTGCCACCGCCGGGGCTGGCATTCCAGCCACTGTTGCCACTCCAGCCGCTCCAACCGCTCCAGCCACTGGCGCCGCTTGAACCGCTCCAGCCACTCCAGCCACTCCATCCGCTCATGGTGTTCTCCTCAATGTTTTAGTTCGGAATTCCCGCTTGTCGAAGTGCCTCTGCAAAGGATCTGCTCATCTCGTCAAAACCGCCGCCTGAGCGCCGGGCCAGGAATTTGGTCACCGTAAAGCCGGGGTCCAGCTGGACCAGCCGCTGCGCGCTGTTGCGGGCGCCTTCTGTGTCGCCGCCAATCCCCTGGGCGATCACCAAAGCACGGTATGTCGATACGTGCGTCGCGTTGGCGCGCAATGAACTTTTCGCAAGCTCGGTCGCCCGTGCGTAACTGCCCGCCGACAGGTACGCCGAGGCGGCCAGCGAATCAAAAAAATACTTGGCCGGGTCCAGTGGCGAGAGCAGCAAGGCACGGTCAACAGCCTCAATAGCTTCGGCCTTTTCGCCCCGAAAGCCGTGCAGCAACCCCTTGAAGAGCCAAGCCACCGATTCACTCGGGTTGATTTGAATGGCCGCGTCATAGCGACCCATGGCGCCGTCGAAATCCTTGAGCAGGTCGGCGCGGACAAATCCGTCGATGGCCAGGGCCAGGGAGGAGTCGGGGTCAAGGTCCAGCGCCCGGGTGGACTGGGTCAGCGCAAGGCGGGTGGTGGCGCCCATGTCAGCCGACCACCCTTGTGCCGCTTCAAGCACATGCCATTTGGCCAGCCAGGCCGGTACCGCCGGGTTCCTGGGGTGCCGCTCGGTCAGATGGGAAAAGATGTCCCGGGCCCGGGTGAAATCCCGCCGCGTGGTTCGGTGCGTCAGCGTGATGCCGGCCAGCATCAGGGAATAGCCAGACAGCGTGCGCCACGGGTTTGCGCGGGCCAGTTGCGCTGCGTTGCTGAGCAGGGAGTCAAAAATGCCAGAGGCAATCTTGTGGACCGTTTCGCTTTCAGTCTGCAACAGGTCGCTGGTGTCGCCATGGATGCGGCTGGACCAGACGATCTCGTGGGTGTTGATATCAGACAGCTCGGCCATTACCAGCAGCTTCCCCGCATTGGCCACGTAGCTGCCAGCCAGTACAAAGTTGGCGCCCAGGTGCGCATGCAGCTCCTGCAAGCCACTGTCGCGGTCGCGAAAAACGGTGGTGGACAGCCGTGAGATGACTTTGAGTTCCACCGTCCGGCTCAGCTGCCCGATCACACCCTCGGCAATCAGTTCGCCAATGGCGAAATGCTCGGGCTCGTTGCTGCGGGCGGTAAACGGAATCACCGCCACAATCGGCTGCAACCGCACAGCGGGCTCACGGCGAATGATCAATGGCGTGGCGCCTGTGGGGCTGACACGGTAGCCGCGCACCGGCTGTTCAATGTGCTTGAGGTAGCACTCGCCCAAGTCTTCAATTTTGGCATCCAGGCCATCGGTCAAGCCGTCACGCACACTGGCGGAGGCCACCGTTTCGCCGGGCCCGGCCAAGGTGGCCAGGCGCGCAGCAAGGTTGACACCGGCGCCATAGATGTCCATGTTGTCGGTGTAAACATGGGAGTTGTTGATGCCGGCACGCAGGTGCATCTGCTGGGCTGGCGGCAAGCCTGCGTTGCCTTTGTTGATGCTGCTGTGCAGGTCATGGGCAGCGTTGACCGCGTCGCGCGGCCGCTCGAACTCGACCATCAGGCCATCGCCCAGACTTTTCACCAGACGCCCCTGATGGGCCGCCACCGTATGGTCCTGCGCATGGCGCACAAAGCTGTGCCAGCGCGAGACGGTACCGGACTCATCGGCCGCCATCAGCCTTACGGATTCCACCAGATCAATCACCAGAACCACCTTTTGACTGATGGGTAGAGCCAGCTGCAGCAACTCCGCAGAGACGTCGTTATCAGGTTCTGGCATTGGGCCTGAATCGGGCACGGATGGCATCCCTCAAATTGATGAAAAAAAGTCTGTGTCGGTTGGTTCCAGTGCTATTGTGACAAGCTGTTGAGGCCCCAAAGGGTCGCGTTGGCGCAAAACGACAGCCCGCAGGCCCTGTTTGACGCAAAAACCGCCGTCTGACGGCCCAATTACCAGCGCGGAGGCAGTTTTTTGAGCAAAACGATGCGCCGCTCGTCCACCCGCAGGTAACCACCGGTTTCCAGGTCTTTCAGGATGCGGCTGACCATCTCGCGGCTGCATCCCGCGCGGCTGGCGATTTCCTGGTGGGTGATGCGCTCTTCAATCCGTTGCGTGCCGTCGGGTTGCGGCGTGGCCAGCGCCAGCAGGCAGGCCGTCAGGCGGCCATAGACATCAATGAAGGCCAGGTTGCGCGCGCTGGCGGTGGTCAGGCGCAGGCGGCCAATCACCTTGCACAGCAGCTCAATCGCAAATTCCGGCCGTTTGGCAATGAACGCAAGCAATGTGGCACGCGTGACCACCGAGCACACCGAGGCTTGCAGCGTGATGCAACTGCCCGAGCGCGAGCCGCCGTCCAGCGCCATTTCTCCCAGGTAGTCGCCGGGGCCGAAAACGCCAAAGGTGATTTCCTTGTCGTTGGCATCGACGCTGTAGGCTTTGACCTGGCCCGCCAGAATGATGAACAGTGTGTCCCCCAGGTCCGCCTCGTGAATCAGGATCGTGCCTTTGCGGTAGCGGCGAACCTCGCCCAGGGCGGCCAGTTCGTTCACCAGATCGGTTGAGCGCGGGGCCGCGTAATGGGTGTGCGGTGCGGGGGCGTGCGCAGCAGGGGTACGCAGCACAGTGGCTGCGCTGTGCAGGGGCATGGCAAGGTCGGCGGGCATGGTGGTGGCGGGCAGTCGATTCAGGGGGGATGGGATCGACTGTATCTAAAACCGCAGCGGTTGCGGGCCTTTAAGGTAACCGCTTGCACCTCAAACGTGACGCGCTTGCCACAGGGCGCGCCGGTACATGCCGTCGCGACAAGCCGGTCATTGGAAGGATCAAAACGATGACAAATACATTTGCTATATTTAAAATAGCAAACTATTTATCAAACACAAGGGCTAGAGGCCTATTTAATCGATTTTTTTGCCTTTTCGGCCGGAAAACCACCGATAAATTAACCTACAGATTAATTTACCGGTGGTTTGGACCCCCAGATCAGGCGGAAAGGCTGATTTGCCGGGCGGCGCCAGCACCCCACATTCCGTCCGTGTCGCTGCCACCCATGAAGCTGGGCAGATAGCGCGCCAGCGGCGGCAGGATCGACACCTTTTCCACCAGCTCGCGCACGCTGTCGCTGGCAGTTTTCTGGCGGATGCTGCGCAACTGGGTACGCACAGTTGACACTTGCACGCCCTGATGCGTGGCGATCTGCGAGGGGCGCAGGCCTTTGCACACATGCGCCAGCACCTGGCCTTCGGCGCCCGTCAGGCCGCGCTCGCGGGCAAACAGCGTGACCGTGGTGGTGTCGCACAACTGCTGCTTGGCAAACACCAGCAATGCATAACTGGGGTGATGTGCCGCCGCATCACTCGCGGAATCGGCTGGCAGCGCACTTTCGGGCAGGTTGAACTCGGACAGCGGCATGACTGCCACCGCCAGTTCGTGACCCGGATTGTTCGTCAGGCGCAGCAAACCCCGTACGCGGGACCGGGTTCGCGCAAGCGCGGTGGTCAGCTGGTCTGCCTGGTCGGCTTCCTGGGTGCACAGACGCCCTTGCGTCACACACAGCCCGGTGGATTGCGGGTTGGCCGGGTGCAGGGCGTTTTGCGCGTGCACATTGGCGAAAACCAGCTGTTGGGTTTCAACGTTGACGACGGCCAGGCCATAGTCAACCTGGTTCAAGACCGCCTGCAGCAGGCCGCGGTGCAGGCTGCCTTCGGTGCCAGGCTGGGCCAATTTTGTGGTCTGCGTGTCAGGCTCAGTCCCTTGATGGGTTTGGCTGTCTTGAAAGTCCAGCATGATTGCCCCTGTCAGCGCGCTGGCCCTGCGTGTGCAGCTTGTTCTCCCATGCGCTGGTGCAACTTTAGGATTTCAGGCCTGATTCAGGCTGTAACCCTGACAGCTCTGGTTTGTGACGTGTGCACCAAATCGGGCGATCAACCGCAAGTACGGCAGGTCAGCAGTTCAGGTATCGTCAACGGCTTTGAGACCGAGCGCCAGCTTCGCCCATGCCCCATTCCAGCCAACACCGCTTTGCGATTGCCCTGCTTTTCATCACCCCGGCGCTGTGGTGTGTCAACTACCTGGTGGCCCGCAGCGCGCCCGGCGTGATTGAACCGCATGCGTTGGCATCAATTCGCTGGTTGATTGCCAGTTTGCTGCTCAGCCTGGGCAGCTGGGGTGAAATCTGGTCAATGCGCCGCGAGATTCTTGCCGACTGGAAGCACTACCTGGTGCTGGGCGCTTTGGGCATGTGGATTTGCGGCGCCTGGGTTTACATCGGCGGGCGCACCACGGTGGCGGTGAACATTGCCCTGATTTACGCCATTTCGCCAGTGCTGGTGGTCGCGGCTTCAGCGCTTTGGCTCAAGGAGCGGGTGACCGCCGTTCAATTGGCCGGCGTTGCGCTGGCGCTGGCCGGGGTGCTGCACGTCGTGCTCAAGGGGCAATGGGGCAACCTTGCCGCAGTCCAGCTGGTGCCGGGCGACGGCTGGATTCTGGCGGCAACCCTGGCGTGGACGGCTTATGCGTTGCTCCTGAAACGCTGGCACAGCCCGTTGGGCGCCAGTGCCCGGCTGGCGGTAATCAGCCTGGCCGGCGTGATTGTGATGGTGCCCTTCACTGCTTTTGAGGCCTGCACGAATGCGCAACCGGTGCTGACTCTGGCCGGGTTCGGCTTGGGCGTGGCGGCTGCGGTATTGCCCGGTTATGGCGCGTACCTGGCGTTTTCAGTGATGCAGCGCGAACTGGGAGCCGCCCGCGTCAGCGTGGTGCTGTACCTGAGCCCGATCTATGCCGCCGTGATTGCGTGGGCGGTGCTGGGCGAGCCGTTGCAGTGGCACCATGTCGTGGGGCTGGCGCTGGTGCTGCCGGGAATCTACCTGGTGAATCGCAAGGGCTGATTGGCTACGCCAGGGCATTTAATTGAGGTCAGATTCAAATTATTTGACGATTTCATCGCTCTTCCGGCCTTCGGCCTCAAATAATTGGAATCTGACCCCAATTAAATGCCCTAACCCAACCCCAACCGCTTGCAAATCTCCAGCGTCGCCGCGCTTTGGTTCATGCTGTAAAAATGCAGCCCCGGCGCGCCACCCACGCACAGTTGCTCGCACAGGCCAGTCACCACATCCAGGCCAAACGCCTTGATGCTGGCGGTGTCATCACCAAAAGCCTGCAGGCGCAAGCGGATCCAGCGGGGAATTTCGGCTCCGCAGGCATCCGAGAACCGCATCAACTGCGATGAGCTGATGATGGGCATGATGCCCGGCACGATGGGAATGTCCGCACCGGCGCGGTCGGCTTCTTCCACAAACCGGAAATAGGCATCCGGGTTGAAAAAATACTGGGTAATGGCCGAGCTGGCACCGGCTTTGACCTTGGTGAGGTAAGCCTGCAGATCAGCATCAGGCGATTTGGCTTGGGGGTGAATCTCGGGGTAGCAGCCAACCTCAATGTGAAAGTGGTCGCCAGTTTCCGCACGGATGAATTCGATCAACTCGCTGGCGTATTTGAACTCCCCAAAAGTGCCATGGCCGCTGGGCAAATCGCCGCGCAGGGCTACCATGCGCTGGATACCGCCCGCCTTGAAGCCAGCCAGCTGTGCGCGCACGCTGTCACGCGTCGCGCCAATGCACGAAAAGTGCGGCGCAGCGGCAAACCCATCAGCCAAAATGGCCTGCACGGTTTGCAAGGTGCCGTCCTGGGTGGAGCCGCCCGCACCGTAAGTCACGCTGAAAAACTGCGGCTTGAGCGCATACAGTTTCTGGCGCACCACCGCCAGCTTGTCCACGCCTTCGGGCGTTTTGGGCGGGAAAAATTCAATGCTGACCGCCAGCGGGTCGGCTGGCAAATTAGCCGTGAGTTCTTGGTTCATGGCTTTGGATCGAGACGGGCATGAATGAAAAATTCGCGGTTGCCGTCGCCCCCGGTGATCGTGCTTTCAAACCACGCAACCACCGTGAGGCCAAGGCTGGTGTAGCAAGCGCGCACACGTTCTTCAACCACGGCATACATCGTGGGGGCTTTCACAATGCCGCCCTTGCCGACCTGGCCGGGCTGCAATTCAAATTGCGGCTTGACCAGAAACAGCACCTCACCGCCCTCCTTGAGCAAACGCACCAGCGCCGGCAACACCAGGGTTTGGGAGATGAAGGACAGGTCGCCCACGACCAGGTCAAAACGCGCGTCAAAGTCAGCACCAGAACTGATATCACTGGCGATATCAGATTCTTCAATGCCAGACACGGAACCCGACAATTCATCATCAAATTCGGCTCCAGCCCTCGTGTTTGTTACAAAGTTAGCTATAATTACAGAAGCGTCCAGTTCGCGCGCATTGACGTGCTCGATCGCCAGCACGCGGCTGTGCTCACGCATGGACGGGTGCAGTTGCCCCGAGCCCACGTCCACACCCACCACAAAGCGCGCGCCGGCCGCCAGCAGGCAGTCGGTGAATCCGCCACTGGACTGGCCCACGTCCAGGCACATCTTGCCGTCCACCTTTAAGCCGGTTCTCTTCAGTGCGCCCTCCAGCTTCAAGCCGCCGCGCGACACAAAGCGCGCCTCGGACGCGTCCAGCAGTTCGATCTGCGCGTTCACCGGCACGTCATCGCTGTTTTTGGCGATGCGTTTCCAGGGCGCGACGCTGGCTGCGCCCTCGGCCACGTCAGCGCGCCATTGCACGCCAGAGGCAATCAGCCGCTGCGCCTGCGCGCGCGAGGTGGCCAGCTCACGCTGGAGGAGAAGTTGGTCAGCGCGCATCCGGTGCTTCTGTTTTAGTAGCGGTAAGTGTCGGCCTTGTAAGGGCCCGACTTGCTCACGCCAATGTAAGCGGCCTGCTCGTCGGAGAGTTCGGTCAGCACGGCGCCGACCTTCTTCAAGTGCAGACGCGCCACTTTTTCGTCCAG
>JANMCB010000525.1:0-4767 GCA_031360805.1 Rhodoferax sp. | reverse complement strand
CCACGGCTGGGGCAGCCACCATATCGTCGTCGGCGGTGCCGTCAAGGGCAAGGCGCTGTACGGTTACGCGCCGCCCACGGGCGCCGGCAACACCAGCACCCCGGAAGACCAATGGCATGTGGGCCAGGGCCGTTTGCTGCCGACAACTTCTGTCGACCAGTATGCGGCCACCCTGGCCACCTGGTTTGGCGTTCAGCCGGGTGAACTCGCTGGCATATTGCCCAACCTGTCCAACTTTGGCGGAAGCGCGGGTGGCATTGACTACCCGGTGAACATCGGCTTTTTATAGGGTCAGCTGCTCGCCAGTTTTCAGCTCACCCGCTGCCAAAACCACCAGGCAGCCAGCAGAATCAGAATGGCCGAGCCACCTCGCACCACGATGCGCTGGTACCACGGCTGGTTCACCACCAGTTGCGACAACAGCACCCAGCCGGTCACGGCAATCAACTGCCCGGCCTCCACCCCCAAGTTGAACCCGGCCAACGCCCAAGGCAGTAGCGCGGTGGGTGCGGCAGCTTCCAGAAGCAGCCCGGCAAAGCCATAGCCGTGCACCAGCCCAAACACAAGGGCCAGCACATCGGTGCGAATCCACGCCACCGGGCGAAGATTCAGGAACGCAGTGACACCAATCGACAGCGCGATGACCGGCTCGACCCAAGCCGGTGAGCCCTGCGTGAAGCCAAACGTGGCCAGCATGAGCGTGATGGAATGGCCGATCGTGAAGGCGGTGATGGTGCGCAGCAAGGCAATCCAAACATTACCCTGCGCGCGAGGCGCCGCGGGTGCCGGGTGCAAGGCCCTGTGCGAATTGAAGCGCAGCACCAGTTGAAGTGGCAGCACCAAAGCCAGCAAAAACGCCATATGGTCGTACCCCTCCAGCAGATGGTGCACGCCCAATGAAAAATAGTCGCTCAACGCCGCCAGCCGACCCGACGGTGGTTTGGGTTGAGCCGTCGATGGGGTGGTTCCTGCTTCGGTGGGTTGCAGCGCAACACTGAGCAGCAACCCAGCGGTTTGCTGCGGCGATGTCGTCGTCAAAAGGTCTTTGTCGGCGATGCGCCCTGCAACCAGCAAGCGGTGGTTGGCGTCCTGTTCCTTGAACAGCGTGTACTTGAAAACAAGTCCGCTCGCAGCCGGGCAACGCGCTTTCGCCAGCAACTGCACGTAGCTGCCGTCACTGCGGCGCTCCAGGGCGGCGTACTCCCAGCTCAGGCTACAGCTGCCGGAGGGTGCCTCAACATTGGCGGCCTGGTTCAGCGCCGTCAATATCGCCGGTGTTGCCACCTTGATCTCGCCCCAAGTCACCTTGCCGTCGGCATTGGCGTCCATCGGGATGATCAGGTCGAGGTCCTTGATTGCGACAGAGAGCGAAAAACGGTAGTCACGTTGAACAGCCCCAGCGCCTGCTGACGCGTCAGCGGGCGCAACCTGGGCAACTTCCTGAACGTCAAGGTAGGCGTCGCTGCCCTTGTGCGCCGTTGCCACCGTGCAGGCGCCGACTGCCAGCAGACCAAGACAAAAGCGCATCCACAAACTCATGCCGCGCCGGATGGCAGTTGATGGCTGCCTCATCGGGCGCCCCCAAGGCGCGTGTCCTGCAATCCGGTTTGACGCATGGTGGTGGTCAGCTCTGCCGTCGCCGTAGCGTCCTTGGCCTGCTGCGCACTTTGCAATGCAATCCACCAGTCAATTGGCTCGCGCTGCAAGGTCAGGTTGCTGCGCGCCAACACCAGTGCACGGGCCGGATCGTCTTCCAGCCAAAGCGCTATCAAGGCCAGTTCCCGGCCATGCAGCGTGGGGTCGTCGCCCCGGCGTGTGAGTTCGGCCGTGCGCTCCCTCAATGTGCCCAAAGTGGCACTCCAGCGCGCGTCGCCAAGGCGCCGCCAGGCCGTTGCGCGTCGCAGCAGAACGGCATCCGTTTCTGGCAACCTGGACAACACCGCTTCGGCTTGCGCCGACTTGCCGGTGCGCAACAGCAAGTCGCTGTAGGCAATGGCGGTGTACAGGTCAGGCTCAAAGGCCAGGCTCTTCTGAAAAGCTTGCGCTGCAGCCGCATCTCGGCCCCAACGCTCCTGGCTTTCGGCCAACAACGACCACAACCAGCTGCGCTGGCCGTTGTCGCTGGCTTGATTGGCCAAGGCCTGCAGCCCTTGCGTTGCCGCCTGATGCTGCCCTTGCAGCGACTGGGTTTCAAGCGCACAGGCCTGGCCGTAAAGGGCCTGCCCCGCGCCTGCCACGCGCGCACAGGATGTCAGCGCCTGCGCGTAATTGCCCGACAGCCGCTCAAGCGCCGCCAGATTGAGCCAGCCCTGCGCATGGTTAGGCGAGCGCATCAATGCGGTGGTCAGTACTTTGCGCGAGGCTTCAAATTCATGGCGCCCTTGTTGTACCGTGGCTTGCAAAATCGCCATATCGACCGGCGCATCGGCACGGTCCCACCAAGGGCCCAGCGTCGACTGCGCGCGGCCCCAATAGCGGGTGTCGCCGGTCTGACGGGCTTGGGAAATGTCCTCCCGCACGGTCAGCGCTGCTGCAGCCGCATCAGGTGCTTTGCGTTCGGCCACCAGTGCGGCGGGCCGTACGCGGGTGATGACTGGCAGTAGTTCAATGACCTCATCGTCCCGCACCGGCTGAATCGTCACGGCGGCCGACGCCACGTGCGGCAGAGCCACTAGTAGCAAGGCGACGGCGCCAATGAATTTGAAAATTGATGCGAAAGTCATGTTCTATTTTTTCACGTTTATCGACTGGCAACGGACATTCTCAGGGCAACGCGGCTCAAAAAAAAGCCCGGCCGCCTGTGGTTGGCAGGTGGCCGGGCTCGGCAGACTAGGCCGCTTGGGTTAGAAGCTGATGGCCGAAGGCTCCGAAGTTTCGTCCTGAGCCAGCGTCAATGCATTGACATCAACCGGATCGCTGTTGTTGTCTTTGCCGATCAAGCCTTCCATGTAGGCCACCAGCGCGCTCACATTGGCACCGATGTCGGTGGAATTGTTGGCAGAGTCGTTGTTTCCATTGCCGCAACCCGTGATGAAGGCGGCGCACAACAGAGCACCCAGTGCCAGTTTCAGTTTTGCGTTAGGTTTGTGCATGATTTTTCCTTTGGGCTGGCGCTTTACTGCGCACCAGGGTTAGGCGTGTTCAGGTACGGAAACACTGTCATGAAAGGAACCGTCGCCTGGTCAACACCATCGTGGATTTTGGCAGAGTCGGCACCCAGTGGCACGCTTGACGCATTGCACGCTGAGGTCACGCCAGCCACGCCGGGGATGCTGTTGAGCTTGAGTGCATCGCCCGTGCCGTTGATCACGCACAGACCACCGAGCATGGCCACCAGCGCAATGTCAACCACGTCGTCTTTGGGACGGCGGCCATTCGGGAAACCGGCATTGTCCGTGCCACCAGCCAGCGCGTTGCCAGCCACACCCAGACGGTTCTGAGCAGCGAACTGGACTGGCGCAACCGCCGTGTTCAAACGCAGCATTTCTGACGGTGCCGGGTTGGTCGCAGGTTTGTTCACACCCGTGATGCCGGTCAGGAACGTGGTTGCCAGGTCAGTGCGGGGAATGTTGGTCGGCGCAATGTTGGCACCCAGCACCACACCCAGCAGAGCAGGCAAGGTCGGGTTGATCACGTAAGACAGGAACTGGGCGTCATCCTTGGGCTGCGATCCGTTGAATTTGTCCTTGTCAGGCAAACCAATCACCACTTCGTTCACGAGCGGGTTGCCCAAACGGGACACCTGGGTCCAGGCGCCGCCGGCTTTCTCGGCCTTGTCGTTGCCCTTGCCCGGGTTGCCGTTCACCAAGCGTGCCTGGCGGACACTGGCTGTCGTCCAGCCACCAATGACGGGCTCGGCGCCTGCGGTCAGGCAGTCTTTGTGGACCTCAAGCGCAATGGTGGTGACGTTCGACTTTTGAATCACGTGATTGCCATTGTTGCCAGCGGCATCCTTATTGGCCGGGTTCAGCAGGAACGACGCAGGGGCGTTGACCAGGTCAAAAATCGTACCCAGGTTGACGGCAAAGCCTTCTTGCCGCTGACCGACAAATACCTTGCCTTGATCCTTGCCAGCAGGGCAGCCAGGAATCGTGACCGTGTGAATGTGCTTGGCCGCGTAGCCGGCGTAATCTGGCAGGGTCTTGGTGCCGATGTAGTCGACCGGCTTTTCAAACGTGCCGTTGCCACCGGTCTTCACAAGGAAGGAACCGGTGCTCTTGCGACGCTCACCGCGCACAAGATTAACGGTATAGGTCTCATTCACATTCAGGTTGACATCGTTCAGGGCGCTGACGCCACCGACCTGGATCAGCGGAATGGCAACGCTCGCTGCCGCCGCACCGGTACCGATTGGCAGGGCGATGGATTTCAGGGCGTTCTTGAAGCGAAACTGAAACGTCAAGTCTTCCTTGGCGTCGCCATTGTTGTCAATGTGAATTTCGTAAAGCGCGTTGGGGTCCATCTGGAAATAGTTCGGGCCGCCGTACGGAGCCTGAAGTGGCTGGTAGTTGGCCAGCAGCGTCACGTAGTCGGAACGCCCGCCTGTGCCGTTGGCGGCAATGCCTTCGTAGCTTCGGAACATGTAGAAGTCGGTACCGTCCACCTTCGGGCTACCGGAGATGAAAGGTGCCTCGCGGTGGCTTGAAGCCAGTGCGCTGCCTGCGGCGACGACCAACAGGCAAGCCTGGGTCAAACGGGTGAGTTTTAGTGTCATTTAGATTCTCCGGGTTGGGTTACAGCAATTGCTGTGAAGTGGATACGCTCTCG
>JANMCB010000520.1:0-3250 GCA_031360805.1 Rhodoferax sp. | reverse complement strand
CTGGCCGTCAGCGACCCCAGCAAGATGAATTTCGGCGGCGACAAAACCAAAGCCTGGAAGGACATCTGGGGTTGCGGGCAAGGCATTAATGCCGTTGACAGGGTGCTGCCCACGGCAGACTTTGTGGCCCGCCTCAAGCGCGAGTACCAGGGTGCCAAGGCGCGAATCTCCGAGCGGGCGTACGCCTGACCGGGTTCTGGCTGTCCACCGCTCGCTGCCTGGCCGGACGGGAGATTGGCAGTGACTGAGTACCTGTTGTGGCTGGTGCTGGCTTTGGCGGTCGTCAACGTTCTGGTGCTGCTGTGGCTGGTGTTTCGACGCCCGGACGACAAAGCGGCGCGCCAGGCCGAGCAGGCGCGAATCGAGCTGGCAGGCCTTTTGCTTTCTGGCAACGAAAAAACCGAACGCGAACTGCGTCGCGAAATCAGCGAGTCCTCGCGCTCGATACGGCAGGAACTAACGCAATCCTTATTGGGTTTCCAGCAAACCTTGGGCGCGCAGAGTGCCGAAACCACGCGCACGCAAAACACCCAGATTGATGCCTTCGGCCAGCAATTGGCCCTGTTGCAGCGAAGCCTTTCTGAAACGCTGACTTCGCAGGTCTCGTCCTTGAGTGAAGCCAACGCCAGGCGGCTTGCCGAATTGCGGCAAACCCTTGAAACCCAATTGGCGCAACTGCAATCAACCAATGCTGCAAAGCTGGACGAGTTTGGCGCGTCGTCCCGCGCCGCCCGTGTGGAGTTGACCCAATCATTTGCCGGCTTCCAGCAGGCTTTGGTGGCACAGAGTTCGGACTCAGCCCGCGCTCAAACCAGTCAAATTGACGCTTTCAGCCAGCAACTGACGCTGTTGCAGAAAACCGTCTCGGACACCCTGAGCAACCAACTCTCGGGCTTGAGCGAATCCAACGCCCGGCGCATGAACGAGGTGCGCGAAACGCTGGAAAAGCAACTCGCCCAACTGCAAACCAGCAATGCCGCCAAGCTCGATGAAATGCGCGCCACGGTGGACGAAAAACTTCAAACCACGTTGCAAACCCGCCTGGGTGAAAGCTTCAAGCAAGTGGCAGACCGGCTCGAACAGGTGCACAAGGGCCTGGGCGAAATGCAGACGCTGGCGCAAGGCGTGGGCGATCTCAAGCATTTGCTCACCAATGTGAAAACACGGGGCATTTTTGGCGAAGCGCAACTCGGCGCATTGTTGGAGCAGGTGTTTGTGCCGGATCAATATGCCGCGCAAATCGCAACCCGGCCCGGAAGCAAGAACGTCGTCGATTTCGCCATCAAGCTGCCTGGAAAATCAGCAACCGGAGAGCCACTTTGGTTGCCGATCGACGCGAAATTTCCGAATGAAGATTACGAGCGCCTGCTTGACGCACAGGGCCGGGCCGACGTGGCCGGCGCTGAAGTGGCCGGCAAGGCGCTGGAACAACGCATCCGGCTGGAAGCCCGGTCGATGTTGGAGAAATACATTGAGCCGCCCTACACCACCAACTTCGCGATTCTGTTTTTGCCGACCGAAGGCCTTTACGCTGAAGTGCTGCGCCGTCCTGGTTTGATGGAAGCGCTACAACGCGAGCACAGCGTCACGCTGGCCGGGCCGACCACCTTGCTGGCGATCATGAGCTCGTTCCAGATGGGCTTCAGAACGCTTGCGTTGGAGAAGCGCTCCAGCGAAGTCTGGCAGGTTCTGGGCGCCGTGAAAAACGAGTTTGGCAAATTTGGCGGCATGCTGGACAAGGCGCGCACCCAAACGGAAACGGTTTTGAAGACGCTGGGCGAGGGCGACGTGCGCAAACGCGCGATGGATCGCACCTTGCGGCAGATCGAAGCCTTGCCGGATGCACAGGCGCAGGCGCTGCTGCCGCTGGACAAAGAACCCGACGAAGGCTAATGAACGGTTGATGAAGGCTGACAGTATTGGTTGATGCCGCCACCGTCCACCGCAACTCCCGCCGCGCCCTCGCACGCCTGATCGCCGGGCACGTCTGCCTGCACGCCAGTATGGCAGGCATGCGCATGGCGGCACCGCTACTGGCTCTGCGCGAGGGCTATGGCCCTATCGCAGTAGGCGTTTTGCTGGCGCTGTTTGCAATCACGCAGGTCTTTTTGGCGCTGCCCGCAGGGCGCTATGCGGATCGCAAGGGCTTGAAAAAACCGATGGGCTTGGCGGTGATCGCCGCTGCGTTGGGCTGCGCGTTCGCCGTGGTGTTCCCGGTGTTTGGCGTGCTGTGCTTGACGGCCATCATGACCGGCGGTGCGACTGGCGTGGCGTCCATCTCCATGCAACGCCATGTCGGGCGCGCCGCAGCGGATGCCACTGAGCTTAAAAAAGTCTTCAGTTGGCTGGCCATTGGCCCGGCCATCTCCAACTTTGTTGGGCCGTTTTCGGCGGGGCTGCTGATCGACTATGCCGGGGTGTGGCTGGGCGGGCAGGCGGCTGACATCAACGGCTTTCGTGGTGCGTTTTTGCTGATGGCGCTGTTGCCGCTGACCACTTGGCTCTGGATTCGCCACACGGTCGAGTTGCCTCCCGTCGTCACACCCGAAAACGCGCCGCCTAAAAGAGCCTGGGACTTGCTGCGTCAACCCATGATGCGCCGCTTGATGATCGTCAATTTGTTGCTGGCCTCGTGTTGGGATGTTCACACTTTTGTGGTGCCGGTAATTGGGCACGAACTGGGCTTCAGCGCCTCGGTCATCGGTACGATCCTGGGTTCGTTTGCCGTGTCAGCCACGCTGATTCGCGTGGTGCTGCCGATGCTTGCAACGCGCATTCACGAGTGGGCGGTGCTGGCCGTCGCCATGGGCTGGACGGCACTTTTGTTCGCCATTTACCCCTTGTTGACAACGCCCCTGGCGATGGGCATGTGCTCGGTGCTGCTCGGTCTGGGCTTGGGGGCTGTGCAACCGATGATCATGAGCACCCTGCACCAAATCACGCCCGAAGCCCGCCAAGGCGAAGCGCTGGGTCTGCGCCTGATGGCGATCAACGGTTGCAGTGTTGTCATGCCTGTGCTGTTTGGAACCATGGGCACGGTGGTCGGCGTGTCGCTGGTGTTTTGGGTGGTGGGTGCGGCGGTCGGCTTGGGTTCCCACCTGGGGTGGGGGCTTCGGCCGCCTGGGCACGCCAACAGCCACACTTGACCTGTTTGGAGTTGACTAACTTGCGGTGCAGGTGGGACTTGGTTTGGCGAGCCAAAGTCGCCGTGGGGGTGTTGGGCGCCGAATTTACCCCGCCCAACGCCGCC
>JANMCB010000506.1:0-29883 GCA_031360805.1 Rhodoferax sp. | reverse complement strand
GCGCAGTTGCGTGCAGTAGATGCTCTGGAGCGCTGTGCAAACGACTGGAGTACCTTCAAAGCCGCGCGATCCAATACGCTAAAAAAGCTGATCAACCGGCCGGAGATTCCTCGTGGGGTCTATCTCTATGGGGGTGTGGGACGCGGCAAAAGTTTTTTGATGGACTGCTTCTTTGCCGCTGTACCGTTGAGGCGAAAGGTTCGGCTGCATTTCCACGAGTTTATGCGCGAGGTCCATCGTGAGCTTAGTGGCCTGCAAGGCACTGTCGACCCGCTGGACGTTCTCGCCAAGCGCATGGCAAAAAAGTACCGGCTCGTCTGTTTCGACGAATTTCATGTGGCCGACATCACCGACGCCATGATTTTGCATCGACTGCTGGCGGCATTGTTTGACAATGGCGTTGGGTTTGTGACAACCTCCAATTTCAAGCCAGATGACCTCTATCCGGGCGGCATGCACCGCGACCGTGTTTTACCGGCGATTGACTTGCTGAACGCACGGCTTGAGGTCGTGAATGTTGACAATGGAACTGATTACCGTCGCCGTACCATGGAGCAGGTGAAGCTCTACCACACCCCACTGGGTGCGCAGGCAGACTCAGAGATGCGCCAGGCGTTCACCAAACTGGCAGAGAGGCATGACGAGGATCCTGCGTTGCATATTGAGTCGCGCGAAATTCATGCGCGGCGCAGGGCAGGCGGGATTGTCTGGTTCGACTTCAAAACCCTGTGTGGCGGTCCTCGCTCTCAGAACGACTATCTTGAGATCGCATCGCAGTTTCACACGGTTCTCTTGAGTGATGTACCCCGTATGCCGATTCGTATGGCGTCAGAGGCACGGCGTTTCACCTGGCTGGTGGACGTACTTTATGACAGGCGCGTCAAGCTGATCATCTCTGCAGAGGCAGAGCCTGAGAATCTATACACTGAAGGACCTTTGGCCCATGAGTTTCCGCGAACTGCATCCCGTTTGCACGAAATGCAGTCCGCTGAGTATCTGGATTTGGAGCGCAGGTTGGTAGACACCCGTCTGACATGAAGTACTTGTCCTTTTGCTGGCTGGCAACCGTGGTGTTCGTCGCCAACGCACAGCAAAGCGGGAGTTCCGATGTGCTTCAGTTGGAGGCGCAGCGAACGCGCATTGTCGGTGAGCGAAACAAGGCTCAATTGACCTTTGAAGAGAATGAGGCCCTGTGCTATCTGCGCTTTGCAGTCAACGACTGTTTGCGCGGCGCCCGCAATCTGCGCCGTGATGTCTTTGCTGACCTGCGCCGCCAGGAGCTGTCTCTAAGCTCGGCGGAAGCCAAACGCAAGGGTGCGGATAGCCTTCGTCGCCTCGAGGAGAGGTCAGCTCTTGTCGAACAGCGGCAGGAAGCGGCAAGATTGAAAGCATTGCAAGGGCAGGCAAAGGAGCCGTAAAGGAGCAGTAAAGGGCTTTCCCGCGCTCAAGAACCCAGTGGCTCCAATTTGACAATGACAAGCGACAGGTTGTCTCCACCGCCCTGTGCTCGCGTTCTTGCTTTTTCAATCAGGAATTCTGTTGCCTCTCTGGCGGTGAGTGTGGAAAGTACAGATCCAATCTCCGTTGTGTTGAAGTAGTGCCACACGCCGTCACTGCAAGCCATTAGTACGTCACCTGCTCGAAGTTTCGGAATAAAGTGAGTATCCAGTGGAGGGTCGCTTTCTGTGCCAAGGCATCCCATCAATATATTCGACTGGGGATGAACATTGGCTTCCTCTTCCGTGATCTCACCGCGGTTGACCAAAGTCTGCACATAAGAGTGATCAATCGTACGCTTGACAAATTTATTGCCATGAAAGTGGTAAACCCTTGAATCGCCAGCATGTACCCAATGGCAGTCTCCCCCCGGGTTGATTAAAAATGCGGCGACCGTGCTGTGCGGCTCTTCTTCCGATGAAACCGCTGTTAACTTGATGACAATATGGGCTTCCTGAACAAGCTGCATCAGCATGGCGGCAGCGTCGTCAGTATCAGGAGAATACCTTTCAAAAAGCTGGCGGGTTGTCATCATGACTTGGTCCGAAGCCTTGCGACCGCCACTTCGGCCTCCCATTCCATCGGCGACAATCGCCAATACGCAACCATTGACCCTCGGGTGGTTGATCAGTGCGACCTGATCCTGTTGGTATTCGCGGTCACCCTTGTGGATCCCGGTCGAAGCGGTCAGTCGGTAGCCTTTGAGCATATTGAATTGCCGAATCGGCAATGCCTTGATAGGGTTAGATTTAACGACGTATTATCGAACCAAGTTTGCATTGAATCCGATCCACATTGGACGGGCACTTTCCCTAACTCAATCTTGTATACCAATTTACACTCTCAAAATCGTCGTTTGATCGAACTGCGAATGGAACACGCAGACCTGGATGCCCTGATCGATCGAGCGGGCGATGACTTTCCGGTGGATGAGTTGATGATGCGTCGTTTAAAGAAGCGCAGATTGGCACTGCGGGACGAAATGGCGCATCTTGAGCGTGACCTCTCTCCCAACGAGCCTGCCTGATCAATGACCTTACAAGCAGAAGTCGTGGCGGCATTCGGGTCGACCGGGCGGTTGAATCAGGTGATCAATGGGTTTCAACCTCGCCAAGGGCAGACGGAAATGGCGATTGCGATTGCACAAACCCTTGAAGACGGCGGTGCTCTTGTTGTCGAGGCTGGAACCGGAGTCGGGAAAACATTTTCCTACCTGGTTCCAACTTTGCTGAGCGGCGCACGGTGTCTCCTTTCAACTGCCACCAAAACACTTCAAGATCAGTTGTTCGGGCGTGACCTGCCTCTCCTTGTAAACGCGTTGGGATTACCCACTCGTATTGCCTTGCTGAAGGGGCGATCAAGCTATCTGTGCCTCCATCGGTTGGATATGGCACGACAAAGTGCAGTTGCTTCAGACAAATTGACACAGAGAACTATTGGTCACATTGAAAGATGGGCTTTGACTACTGTGTCGGGCGACCTGGCAGAACTGGGAGGGCTTGACGAGCGCTCGCCCGCGATTCCATTGATTACCTCAACGCGGGAGAATTGCCTGGGATCACCTTGCCCAAGGTTTCGCAGTTGCCATGTCAACCAAGCCAGGCGCGATGCATTAGCAGCCGACGTTGTGGTGATCAATCATCACCTGTTCTTTGCTGATTTGACAGTGAGGGAATCAGGAATGGCCGAACTGCTGCCATCAGTCACCACCGTAGTCTTTGATGAAGCCCATCAACTCAACGAAATTGGCGTTCAGTTTCTTGGCGAATTTCTCACTACTGGACAGATTCTTGAGTGCGCTCGAGATGTTCTTGCCGCGGGGTTGACGCTTGCGCGAGGGTTGGCCGATTGGCAGCAGGTTGCAGCGGACCTAGAGTTTGCTGGGCGCGAACTGCGTTTGACAGTCGGGAGCGGCAATGCCGGCGGCAAGCTGCGGTGGACGAACCCTGTTCCAGATGGCGTTCACGAGGAGATCTGGAAGGACAGCCTTGACGCTGTTCAAAGTGCTTGCTCCCATGCGTTGGTGGTATTGGATACAGTCGGTGAAATCGCGCCGGACTTCGAACGGTTGGCGCAACGGATTCGTGAGGTAGGTGAACGAGCCATTCATTTTCAAGGCGCGTGCGCGATTGGCTCGGTGCGCTGGCTGGATGTCGGCGCACAAATTCGTCTGGTGGAGTCCCCCCTGGATATAGCCATAGCAGTTCAACAGAAAATGTTGAAGACCAGCGATGAGCAGGTGAGCCGACGCTCCTGGATATTTACGTCGGCTACTCTGGGTGACGACGAGTTGCTGACCTGGTTCACAGAGCCTTGTGGTCTCGGTGATGCAAGGATTCTGAAGGTTGGGAGTCCGTTTAATTATCCTGACCAAGCTCGCCTCTTCGTTCCGCAGAGTCTTCCGAAACCGTCAGAAGCCAACCACAGCAAAGCAGTGGCCGAGTTGGTTGCCTTGTCCGCGAACACTATAGGCGGGCGTACATTGGTCCTGACCACAACGCTCAGGGCTCTTCGCGAGATAACGGAAGTTCTGCAACGTCATTTCCAAGGCTCGCCGCAAATCGAAATTCTGGCACAAGGCCAGCAAACCAAACGGGAATTGATCGCCCGTTTCAGGCAAGGGAGTTCAGATGGGAAGCGGGGTTGTGTCCTTGTTGCGTCGGCTTCCTTTTGGGAAGGAGTAGACGTGCCGGGCGATTCACTCCAATTGGTTTTTATCGACAAGCTACCGTTTCCGCCACCCGGCGACCCAATGGTAGAGGCACGTTCACGTCGCCTCGAGCAATCAGGCCGAAGCCCATTCAACGCGTATTTTTTGCCTGAAGCCGCTGTTGCGCTCAAACAGGGTGCCGGCAGGCTAATACGAAAGGAATCGGATCACGGAATTCTTGTGATATGCGATGGACGCTTGACGACTATGGGGTACGGTCGAAGGCTGATCGCGGCGTTGCCACCTATGAAGAGGATCGACTCAGCAATTGATTATTCTGCAGCATTGATCCGCCTCACCAAATTTTCCACCACGGATTTGAGTCCGGCTTGAAACCGCGACTTAGATACTCTGTTTGAGGGTATGTGCTTACCAGAATTCGCTTGGTGTCGTCTCTGAGCTCAAGCATGCCCAACGCATCGTAGGACTTCCAGACAATGTACAAAGCCTCTTCAAGTGCCGGTACTGAACGGTACTCTGCCAGGGCAATTTGGGCCCGATTTATCGCTGCTACGTAAGCACCGCGCTTGTAGTAATACCTCGCGACGTGAACTTCATATTGAGCAAGGGAGTTGACAATGTAGACCATGCGTTGACGTGCATCGACAGAGTATTTTGAGTCTGGAAAGCGCGACGTCAACTCCTTGAAAGCATCGAACGACTCTTTGGACGCTTTTTGATCTCTTTCTGAAAGGTCTTGCCGTGTAATGCTTGCAAAAAGTCCCAAATCATCATTGAAATTGATGATGCCCTTTAAATACAGGGCGTAGTCAAGTGCCGGACTAGCCGGGTGCAGTTTCATGAACCGGTCTAGTACAGCCAATGCCTCAGCTGATTCAGACGCTTTATACTTCGAATAGGCTTTCTCTAGCTGGGCTTGCTGCGCCAGTGGAGTGCCCGCAGCGCGACCTTCAAGTTTTTCGAAAAGTAGTGCGGCCTTGTCATAGGCGCCAGAACTCAATTCGTCTTTTGCCTCGGCATACAGCTTGTTGGGGCTCATTCCCGCGGTTCGATCAAGCTCTGTGGTCGAGCATCCGGCAGCGACAATCGCAAAGGCCGCCCACAAGATGGAACAAACTGCAGACAATCTGGCATTTAGCATCGCAATGGTCTTTCTTGAAACAACCCAACTTGATTATATCTAGCGACCTGATGGATTCTGATCGCGAAGACGAGGAAAGCCTTGAACCGGAGGTCGAACGACGGGCGATTTGCATTCCATCCAGTCTTCATGGTCTTCGCCTGGATGTTGCTTTGGTCAGCCTGGTGCCAGAGTTCTCGCGAAGCTATTTGCGGCAATTAATTGACGCTGGGGCGGTAACTCTTGAAAGAGGACCGGTCGTCAAAGCCTCTGCCAAGGTCAAAGCGGGCGACTCAGGAACAATTGAACTCAGGCCGACATTGCAAAGTCAAGCCTTCAAGCCTGAACCGATAGACTTCGAAGTAATCTATAGCGACGAACACTTGCTGGTCCTCAATAAGCCGGTTGGTTTGGTTGTCCATCCTGCGCCTGGCAATTGGACTGGGACACTGTTGAACGGATTGTTGGCATTTGACCCACAGGCTACACTTTTGCCCAGAGCCGGAATCGTGCACCGGCTCGACAAAAACACCAGTGGGCTGATGGTGGTGGCGCGGTCGAGGCGAACGATGGACGCATTGGTGGAAATGATTGCCTCTCGCAATGTTGCCCGCAAGTATTTGGCACTTACAGATCGCCATTGGGCGGGACCAAAGCATCGTGATGTTGAATCTGCCATCGGGCGGGATCCGCGAAATCGACTCAGAATGGCTGTAGTCGACCTTGCCCACAGCACAGGTAAGCAGGCCAAAACCACCTTTGATGTGATCGTCGGAAATGGTTCTGGTGCTTTGATCCGATGCACCTTGCATACGGGCAGAACCCACCAAATTCGCGTGCATTTGTCATCCATCGGATTTCCCATAGTGGGCGATGAACTTTATGGAGGAAAACCTGTTGGCAGCATGAGTCGGCAAGCGTTGCACGCCATTAGTCTTGCATTTGACCATCCTGTCACGGGCGAAAGACTTGAGTTTTTCGCTCAACCGCCTGCAGATTTCCAGGCGGCCATGGAGCTTCTGGGCCTAAGTTACAATATAGGTCAAACTCAGGTCGACTGACGCCCAGCGTTGCTCGTCGACGGAATTGTGCACCTCAGATTCGATATCTGCCTGTTGCCACACTAGATGTCGCACAAGTTTTTGCACCTTAGGGTGGCCCTTCCCGGAATCGCAAAAGTATGAATACGGTGGACGCCAAACGGGTACTTGAAACCGCGTTGATCTGTTCGCAAACGCCATTGCCGATGCGTGATTTGCGAACCTTGTTCGATGGTGAAGTCGATGTTGACACTATCAAGGACCTATTGCAGTCCCTTGAGCTTGAGTGGTCACAGCGTGGGATTGAATTGGTGAGTGTGGCATCTGGTTGGCGCTTTCAAAGTCGTCCTGACCTGCACGTTTTCCTTGAGCGTTTGAATCCAGAAAAGCCGCCGCGGTACACGCGCGCTGCTTTGGAAACGCTTGCAATAATTGCCTACCGTCAGCCAGTGACCAGAGGCGACATAGAAGAGGTTCGAGGTGTTACGGTCAATTCATTGGTGGTAAAACAACTTGAAGACCGCGGATGGGTGGAGGTTATTGGCCACAGGGAGACGGCCGGTCGGCCGGCGGTTTTTGCGACCACAAGGCAGTTTTTGGATGATTTGGGGCTGGAGTCTTTGAACCAACTGCCACTTTCAGAGAAGTCTGGCCAAGAGTCCGAATCAGTGGGTAGCCTCGCGGGTCGGTCTGAAGCATTCCAGGACGACCTAAACATTGAGAGAGATTTGGCAATCCACCCTCCCTCGTACGCAACGCAGGCAGACAGCGCCAATTCCAATGTAAACAACTTGGGTCAGCTCAAATTACCCGAGAGTGAAACACCATTATGAACATCGATCATTCCGAAACCCGAAAGGTATTGCCTGATGCCGAGGTGATTGCGACAACTGGCCCAGCACATGAAGCCTTTGATTCACTGACTGCTGCCAGTCCAAGCCAAACTAACGCGATATTGGAAGTCCCAGGCGGTCCGCTGAAGGCGATAACCTCCAGTCCCTTGGCTGAAGGCGTTGGAAACATATTTGTAGATGTGGTTTCAGGGCAATTTGACGCCGACGAGGAGCGTGGCGATGTTGTCATTGCAAAAAGAGTACTGGCACCAGTTGCCGAGTCACCAAAGCTGCACAAGGTCCTAGCGCAGTCCGGCATGGGTTCCAGACTTGAGATGGAACAATTGATTATGGAAGGGCGAATCACCGTCAACAACGAGCCGGCCCATGTAGGTCAGCGTATCCAGTTTGGAGATCACGTCAAGGTAAATGGCAAACCGATTCGGTTTCGGATTGATCCACCCCCGGCCCGCGTGATTGCTTACCATAAGCCAGTAGGTGAGGTGGTTACGAACGACGATCCGCAGAACAGACCAACTGTATTTCGAAGGCTGCCCAAACTGCACCAAGGAAAGTGGCAGTCGGTTGGGCGACTTGACCTAAACACTGAAGGACTGCTGCTTTTCACAAGCTCAGGCGAGTTGGCGAATAACCTGATGCATCCGCGCTTTGGTTTGGAGCGAGAGTATGCCGTGCGAGTATTGGGAAGTTTGAGTAGAGAAGAGAAGCAACGATTGATCGACGGCATCCAGCTTGACGATGGAATCGCCCATTTTGGTTCGATTGAAGATGGCGGTGGTGAGGGTTCAAATTGTTGGTACCGCGTAACAATCTCAGAGGGGCGCAACCGGGAAGTTCGTCGCATGATTGAAGCGGTCGGACATGCTGTCAGTAGACTGATTCGTATCCGGTACGGTGCGATGTTGCTGCCACGCGGGCTGAAGCGAGGGGCCTGGATGGAGCTCGACGACGTAGACATCCGCGCTTTGAACCAGGTGGCGGCCGCAGCAAATCGCCTGGGACGAACTGCCCCTGGCTCACCAAACTCGCAACTGGCGGAAAGCAGTTCCGCATCGCCCAATTTCGCGGAAATTGATGGACAGAATCGGGAGGGGCGAAACAGCGATCGAAACCGCGGCCGAGGTGGTCGTGCAGGACAAAACTCAGGAGTGCGCAATTCGAATCAAGCTGGCGGGCGCATCGGGTCGGCCCGCAGCGATCCGAGCGGTAAGCGGCATGATCAAGCTGCAATGCCGCTGGGTGGTTCTCCGGGCACCTCCAGGGCAAATGACCCGCGCCGCAATCAAACGCGCTCCGGCCCAAAACCGCAGGTTCAACGTGGCGATCGTCAGAGTACAGATACTCAACCTGACCCGATGAAGACAGCATTCGGGTACATCGGCGCTGATAGTTTCACCAGGCAGCGGCAAGAGCAAGGGCAAAATCCACGCCGAGGGGGCGGCGGCAACTTGGGCGGGAATCGTCGACGCAGTGGTTCAGGGCGTTGAAGAGGCACTCAAGCCTCCCGGTTTGCAAAACTATTGTGTTCATTTTTTGGCAAGGACCTGCAGTTTTCCTGACCGCAGGTTAAAATGAAAAGCTTTGCCCAGTTGGCAAGAATTTTATATTTAACGATCAGGAAAACCCATGGCAATCGAACGCACACTTTCTATCATCAAGCCCGACGCGGTCGCAAAAAACGTAGTTGGGCAAATTTATGCCCGTTTTGAAGCGGCGGGTCTCAAGGTGATCGCCGCGCGCATGGCTCATTTGTCCAGATCAGAAGCGGAAGCCTTCTATGCGGTTCACAAGGAGCGCCCGTTTTTCAAGGATTTGGTCGAATTCATGATTTCTGGCCCAGTGATGATCCAGGCATTGCAGGGTGAAGGTGCGATTCTCAAGAATCGTGATTTGATGGGCGCTACCGATCCCAAAAAGGCTGCTGCGGGCACCATTCGAGCCGATTTTGCTGACAGCATCGATGCCAATGCGGTTCACGGATCCGATGCTGCAGAAACTGCGGCCACCGAGATTGCCTTCTTTTTTGCTGGCATGAACGTTTTTACGCGTTAAGGCAAGAGCGCGCTATTGAGATGACAGCAAACCTCCTTGAGTTCGACCTTGATGGGCTGGCTGTCTTTTGCGAGTTGCATGGAGAGAAGAAATTCCGCGCGAAGCAGCTGTTCAGATGGATTCACCAAAACGGGGTATCAAATTTTGGAGAAATGACCGATCTGGCAAAGACATTTCAGCAAAAACTCCAGCGTCTGGCACAAGTCCGGCCGATGCCGGTCAGTTCCCAACACGTCTCGACCGATGGAACCATCAAGTGGCTCTTTGACGTGGGAGGTGGAAATGCAATCGAGACGGTTTTCATACCGGAGGGTGATCGCGGTACGTTGTGCATCTCGTCCCAGGCAGGATGTGCAGTTGGTTGCCGATTCTGCTCGACAGGCCATCAAGGATTCAGCCGTAACTTGACGACTGCTGAGATTGTTGGCCAGTTGTGGTTTGCCGAGCATTTTTTGCGCAAACACTTGAATCAAACCGACAGAGTTGTCTCGAATGTCGTCATGATGGGAATGGGCGAGCCGCTCCAGAACTATTCCTCTTTGATCCCAGCTCTCAAAGTGATGTTGGATGATCATGGCTATGGAATTTCTCGAAGGCGCCTGACAGTATCAACATCTGGCGTCGTTCCGATGATGGATCGCCTCAGCAGCGATTGCCCCATTGCACTAGCGGTGTCTTTGCACGCTCCCAATGACGCCTTGAGAAGTTCGCTTGTTCCGTTAAACAAAAAATATCCGATTGACGAACTGATGCAAGCCTGCAATCGGTACCTCGCCACTGCCCCGCGCGATTTCATCACGTTTGAATACTGCATGCTTGATGGCGTCAACGATCAGCCTTCGCATGCCCTTGAGTTGGTGGAACTGGTGCGAAAATACGCCATCGGTGGCGTATGGGGAAAGTTCAATCTGATTCCGTTCAATCCTTTCCCGGCGTCTGGATTATTGAGATCGCCCGCAAGGCGGGTAGAGGAATTTGCGAAAATTCTATCCAGTGCGGGAATTGTCACAACAATTCGCAAAACTCGGGGCGACGACATTGACGCTGCCTGCGGACAACTGGCTGGCGAGATTGCTGATCGCACGCAAGTGGTCGCACGCATGGCGAAACAACGAATCGTGCCGATTCAACCGGTCAGCTTGCTTGCAGTCCAGTCACTGGAGCGATGAAAACATGCCAATGAGTAAAATCGGTAGATTCATGAACACCTTGGGTGTTTCTTCTTTTATTGCGGCAATTTTCGTTGTGCTTGGGTCGAGTGGCTGTGCTTCAAGAATAGGCGGTGTTGACGGTGGCGCCCAGCAGGAAATAATTACTGAATCCGACGAGCCAGACACGCGCAAGCGCGCGCGAATTCGTCTCGAGTTGGCTGTGGGTTATTTTGAGCAAGGGCAAACCACAGTTGCACTTGATGAGTTGAAGCAATCGCTCGCTGCAGATCCCAATTTCGCAGAAGCGCTAAATCTGCGCGGACTCATTTATATGCGTTTGAATGATCCGCGACTCGCTGAGGAAAGCTTCCGCAGAGCATTGGCGATCAATCCGAAAGACCCAAATGTTTTGCATAACTTTGGCTGGATGCTTTGTCAGCAGTCGCGCTTCGAGGAGTCGCGGCAGGTGTTTTCGCAAGTAATTGCAAACCCCTTGTATGGTGGACGTGCCAAATCGTGGATGGCACAGGGACTCTGCCAGATTAGGGCTGGACAGACGGCAGATGCAGAAGTTAGCCTGCAACGGTCGTATGAGCTTGACCCAGGTAACCCAGTCACAGCCTATAACCTTTCGTCACTTCTCTTTCAGCGCAAAGAATTCTCCCGTGCCCAGTTTTATGTCAGGCGGCTCAACAACAGTGAACTGGCAAATGCTGAGTCGCTATGGCTGGGCATTAAGGTTGAGCGGAGTATGGAAAACCGCGATGCAATGTTGCAGCTGGGAGGGCAGCTGAAAAAGCGCTTTTCTCAATCCCGCGAACTGGCAGCCTTTGAGCGGAGTGCATTCGATGAGTGACGTTTCCAAGTTAGACCTTGATGATTCGTTGAACGCCGCCAACGCCGTTCGCGGGGCAACTGCGGGAACCCTGATCCGTCAAGCCCGCGAACAAGCCGGCTTGCATATTGGTGCGCTGGCAGTGTCGCTCAAAGTCCCGGTTAAGAAGCTGGAAGCTCTGGAAGGTGATCGTCTGGCAGAGTTGCCTGACATCGTGTTTGCCCGAGCACTGGCTGCCACTGTTTGCCGGATACTGAAGGTCGACTCGGTCGCTGTACTTGCGGCGTTGCCACAAACAGTGACGAAATCTTCAGGAAATGTGGGCGGTACCGCCAAACCTGCTTTTCGAAGCGCTGGGCACAATCCTCAACGGTCAATTCTCGAAAAGTTGACCCGCCCGTTTATGTTGATGGGTGTCGCATTTGCAGTCGGCGCTTTGGCGCTGATTGTGTACCCGTCTCTCGAGCCATTCTTTACAGGAACCAGCGGGAGTTCGGAAATCGGCATGAGATCAGTGTCTAGTGCTGCAGTAAGAGATAACCTTGGCACCTCCCAACCCGTCCTGACCCCAGACCAGGATGCCAATGCGCTGGCGGTCCGTCAGGCGCCTATTCAGTTGGGCGGAGCAGCAGTTGCCGCAGTAGCGTCACTGCCAACTTTGACCGCAGTTGACATCGGCTCCAAGAGTACCGCAGAAAGTCCGAAGTTGGAGCCGCAAGCTGGGGTCGAAATGACTGGAATTTTGACTTTGACATCAAAGGGCACCTCCTGGGTGGAGGTCGTCGACGCAAGTCGCATTACTCAACTCCGCAAAACGATGGCAGTGGGTGAATCGCTAGCTATTTCGGGCACGGTTCCTTTGTCGGTTACGGTTGGTCGGGCCGATACCATCGAGGTGCAGGTTCGCGGAAAAACAATCGATCTCGCATCGTTTACCAAAGACAACGTAGCCCGTTTTGAAGTGAAATAGTAAACATGACTCAACCAATCGCTTCGGCCATTGTGGGGGCCAGACGCTCGCAACAGGCCAGAGTTGCATGGGGCGACCACGTGGTAACCATTGGCGGTAATGCACCAGTCCGGGTGCAATCAATGACCAATACAGATACCGCGGATGCGGTCGGGACAGCAATTCAGGTAAAAGAATTGGCGCTAGCCGGTTCAGAGTTGGTGCGTATCACCGTCAACACGCCCGAAGCTGCTCAGGCGGTGCCGTATATACGTGACCAACTTGATCGCATGGGCGTCAATGTACCCCTGATCGGTGATTTCCACTTTAACGGTCATCGACTGCTGACTGACTACCCGGACTGCGCGAAGGCATTGTCCAAATACAGAATAAACCCTGGAAATGTCGGGAAGGGCAGCAAGCATGACCGGCAATTCGGGCAAATGATTGAGGCTGCCCTGCGCTGGGACAAGTCAGTTCGAATCGGTGTCAACTGGGGAAGTCTGGACCAGGACCTTCTGGCGAGCTTGATGGACCAAAACAGCCGCCGCGAAGTTCCCTGGGACGCCAAGCCGGTCATGTACGAAGCACTGATCACGTCAGCTGTCGAGTCTGCGCGGCTGGCCGAAACCATGGGAATGCGTTCCAGTCAAATCATAATTTCCTGCAAGGTAAGCGGCGTTCAAGACCTTATATCTGTCTACAGGGAGCTTTCACGCCGAGTTGATTACGCGCTTCATTTGGGGCTGACCGAAGCCGGAATGGGTTCAAAAGGTACCGTTGCATCGGCCACTGCGATGTCCATTTTGCTTCAGGAGGGTATAGGCGATACGATTCGCGTTTCCCTGACGCCCGAGCCAGGGCAAGCCCGCACCCAGGAAGTTGTGGTTGCGTCGGAAATCTTGCAGGCTTTGGGGCTGAGGACTTTTGTTCCCAGCGTTACCGCCTGTCCGGGCTGCGGGCGTACCACAAGCACAACCTTTCAGGACCTGACTAAGCAGATTGATGATTTTCTTCGGGCCCAGATGCCGGTGTGGCGCGAGAAGTATCCAGGCGTAGAGGCCTTGAAAGTTGCGGTGATGGGCTGCATTGTCAATGGACCAGGCGAAAGCAAGCATGCGGACATTGGAATCAGCCTTCCTGGAACAGGCGAAGCGCCGGCAGCACCAGTGTTCATTGACGGCGAGAAGCGAATGACCCTGAGGGGTGAGAACATTGCCGGTGAATTTCGTGCTGTCGTTGAGAGCTATATAGAAAAAAGATTCGGCGTATCCGCCGCCGCCAATCTCGATTGAATTTCGGTATGAATGATTTTTCCCGTCTCGATTCTCGGAAATCTGCTTTGACTGGCCAGCTGGACGCTGCGGATAACCGAAATTCCGCGAAACTGAGTGCTGTCAAGGGGATGAATGACATCCTGCCCCCAGAGTCTTCCCGATGGGAGTGGCTTGAAGAGAAAATTCGAGTGCAGATGGCCCGATACGCTTATCGAAGTATCCGCACGCCAATTGTTGAGCACACCGCTCTGTTTGTGAGGGGGACGGGTGAAACGACGGATATCGTGGAGAAGGAGATGTACTCGTTTGAAGATCGGCTCAATGGCGAACAGTTGACGCTGCGACCGGAAAACACACCGGGTGTCGTGCGCGCGGCCATCCAGCACAATTTGACCTACGACGGTGGCAAGAGGCTCTATTACATTGGCCAGATGTTCCGGCACGAGCGTCCCCAAAGGGGCCGCTATCGTCAGTTTTACCAGTTGGGTGCAGAGGTATTGGGCTTTGGGGGTCCTGAAATTGACGCTGAGTTGATTTTGCTGGTGAGCGACCTGTTGGCCGCGTTTGGCTTGAAAGGCGTGCGGGTCGAACTCAACAGCCTCGGCGTCCCGGCCGAACGGCAGGCTCATCGTGCGGATCTGATCACCTATTTTCAGAAAAATCGGGACATGCTGGATGCAGAGGCGTCGCGGCGCCTTCTTTCCAACCCGTTGCGGATTCTGGACACCAAGAATCCTGAAATGCAAGCACTGGTCGATGGCGCACCTCAACTGTTGAATTACCTTGGGGAACTTTCCCTCAGCCATTTTGAGCGCGTCAAGGCGCTACTGACAGCCTGTGGTGTTGCCTGGACGGTCAATCCACGGTTAGTTCGCGGATTGGACTACTACAGCCATACGGTTTTCGAGTTTGTCACCAGCGAATTGGGTTCGCAGGGAACGCTGTGTGGTGGTGGTCGTTACGACGGCCTTTTTGAAGTACTGGGTGGGAAGCCCACGCCGGCTGTGGGCTGGGGTATGGGCCTGGAGCGGGTTCTAGAACTGATATCCCTGCAGGCCGGGGCGCTCGTTGTGCCTGCGCCCGATGCCTATGCAGTAATTCCTGATATTGCCTCCATGCCGATAGCAATGCAAACCGTACGAATATTGCGGTTGGCGGGAATCAACGTGCAGATGCATGCCAGCGGCACCGACGGCATCGGCAGCATGAAATCGCAGTTCAAGAAAGCAGATGCCAGCGCTGCACGTTACGCGCTCATATTTGGCGCTGAAGAACTGCATAGCAATTGCATCACAGTCAAAGCGCTACGCGATGGTGAAGGTCGGCAGATCAGGCAATCGCTTGGTCAAATCTCCGAATGGGCACCCACCCTACAATCGCGCACCTAACCGATCAAATTCATGGCAAATCATTTAGACCTCGAAGAACAAGAGCAACTCGATCAGCTGAAAGCTTTCTGGAAGCAATACGGCAACATCATCACATGGGCCTTGACGTTTGCACTGGCAACCTTCGCTGCCTGGAATCTGTATCAGCGTTGGCAGTCGAGCCAGGCCACTCAAGCCGCCGCGCTTTATGACGAAGTGGAGCGGGTTGCTGCGTCAGGCGATATTGCGAAAATGGATCGCGTGTTTGGTGATATGAAGGACAAGTTTCCCAAAACAGTGTTTGCCCAACAAGCCGGGTTGTTGGCTGCAAAAATCTATTTTGAGGGCGCCAAGCCTGAAGAGTCCAAGTCCGCGCTTCGCTGGGTTGCAGAACAATCTTCGGATGACGGCTATCGGGCAGTTGCCAAACTCAGATTGGCAGCCAATTTGGTGGAGTCTGCCGCCTACGACGATGCGCTTCGCGAGTTATCCGGCGCCTTTCCAGGTGAATTCGCAGCGTTGGTGGCAGACAGAAGAGGTGACATTTTCATGTTGCAGGGAAAAAAACCTGAGGCCAGAGCCGAGTTTGAAAAGGCCTTCAAGGCGTTTGATGAGCGCGCCGAATATCGCCGCCTGGTCGAAGTCAAGCTCAACGCCTTGGGAGGCAGCATGACAGGCGAATCACCAGCCCTTGCATTGGAAGTGAAAAAGTGAAGGTTCTAGTCAATTCCTTGGCGCTGAAGGTTACAGCGGCACTGCACCCGTCAAGGGCGCGCAGAGCCTTGGCTCTGTACCTTACCACTGTCGTCGCGGTTACGGGTTGTGCAAGCGGCAGTGCACCGCCCAAGCCAGCAGACCTTGCTCCTAACACCGCATTGATTGGGGTTCGTCAGGTCTGGGTCAATAAAATTGGCCCTGTCACTTTTCCGATGGACGCCAAAGTCGTCGGTAACTCAGTGACATTGGCAAGTGCAGACGGAACTGTGGTTTCGATTGACTCGCGAACGGGTGGCGACATCTGGCGCACGAGTATTGGTGCGCCAATTGTTGCTGGCGCAGGGTCGGACGGGCGTTTCGCGTCGGTAGTCACCCGAAACAATGAGCTTGTTGTCCTGGACAATGGGCGTGAAATATGGCGTCAGGGGCTGCCTGCTCTAAGCTTTACAGCACCGTTGGTCGCTGGCGCGCGCGTTTTTGTACTGTCGGCGGACCGGTCCGTGGCCGCATTTGACGCCCAGACAGGTCGCCGGTTGTGGGTTCAAACACGGGCCGGAGAACCGCTGGTTTTGCGGCAGGCCGGAGTTCTGTTGGCGGTCGCAGACACCTTGGTGGTTGGCCTGTCAGGGCGGCTGGTTGGGATGAATCCGCAAAACGGGACCAGCCGTTGGGAGGCGCCCATTGCTGTGTCGCGTGGCACGAATGATGTTGAGCGGCTGGTTGATCTGGTATCGCATGTGAGCCGTGACGGTGAGAATATCTGCGTGCGGGCGTTTCAGGCGTCGGTTGGCTGTGTCAATGCGGCCACAGGTGCCTTGCTTTGGACCAAAGCGGCTTCCGGGTCAGAAGGCCTTCACGGTAACGATGCATTTGTCTATGGCACCGAGAGCGATGGCAAAGTCATAGCCTGGAGGCGTGACAGTGGTGAAAAGGCGTGGGAGTCAGAACGCCTCAAGTACCGAGGCTTGACCGCACCGCTGGCTATTGGCAGATCAGTTGCCATTGGCGATAACACGGGTCTGGTGCACTTGATCTCCCGCGAGGACGGCACACCCATGAACAGGATGGCAACCGATGGAAGTGGCGTTGCCACGGCCCCGGTTTTGGCTGGTGAAGCCTTGGTTGTAGTCACCCGCAATGGCGGTGTCTTCGGATTTCGGCCAGAGTGAACTGCATGATTTTTGTGCCTAGCCGGATATTCCCGAATTCATGAAACCTGTCCTGGCTTTGGTTGGCCGCCCCAATGTCGGCAAATCAACCCTTTTCAACCGCCTTACGAAAACGCGCGATGCGATCGTCGCCGATTTTGCGGGTTTGACACGGGACCGCCATTACGGCAACGGCAAACAGGGCAAGTACGAATTCATCGTGATCGACACCGGTGGATTCGAGCCCGACGCGCATACCGGTATTTTCAAGGAAATGGCCAAGCAAACGCGTCAGGCTGTCGCTGAAGCTGACGTCGTCATTTTTGTGGTCGATGCGCGTGAAGGCATTTCTGCGCAGGATTACGAAATCGCAAAGTACCTTCGCCGCCTGGGCAAGCCGTGTGTGCTCGTCGCCAACAAGGCTGAAGGCATGAGTGAAGGCGCTCAGCTTGTCGAGTTTTTTGAACTTGGCCTCGGTCAAGTGCACCCGGTATCGGCTGCGCATGGCCAGGGAATCCGCGACCTGGTCGAGTTGGCACTCGACCCGCTTGGATTGCCTGAGCCGGACGCGCAGGAGGACGACAAGCCAGGCGTGATCAAGCTTGCCGTTGCTGGTCGCCCCAACGTCGGCAAGTCAACACTTATCAACACCTGGCTGGGTGAAGAGCGGCTGGTTGCGTTTGACTTGCCAGGTACCACCCGTGACGCGATATCAGTTCCGTTTGAACGCAATGGCCAGCAGTTTGAGCTCATTGATACCGCTGGCTTGAGGCGCAAGGGTAAAGTGTTTGAAGCCATCGAAAAGTTTTCAGTTGTCAAAACCTTGCAGGCGATTGAGTCTGCAAGCGTGGTTCTGCTTTTGATTGATGCCACCCAGGGTGTGACGGACCAGGATGCCCACATTGCGGGCTATATTCTGGAGAGTGGGCGAGCGGTGGTGTTGGCGATCAACAAATGGGATGCAATTGACGAATACCAGCGTGAACTCGTCAAGCGCTCAATTGAAACGCGTCTGCCGTTTCTCAAATTTGCCGCGATGCATCTGATATCCGCCCAAAAACGTCAGGGCCTTGGACCACTTTGGGTGTCAATCGCTCAGGCCTACAAGGCTGCCAATATCAAGATGTCAACGCCGGTATTGACGCGTTTGCTCCTTGAAGCTGTGCAGTTTCAAAGCCCCAAGCGCGCCGGAATGTACCGCCCCAAATTGCGCTATGCGCACCAGGGCGGGATGAATCCACCCATCATCATTGTCCATGGCAACTCGCTGGAACATGTGACGGACGCCTACAAGCGGTTTCTGGAAGGGCGTTTTCGCAAGGAGTTTGATCTGGTGGGAACGCCGATGCGCATCGAGATGAAGACTTCGCGCAATCCATTTGCTGAAAAGGACGATTGAAGTCCCGGGACTTTCAGGCGTTCATAACGGTTCACGCACCAAATTGTGGAATTGTGCGGTGTCGCACGTTAAGCGCCTGCACACTGTGATATCGTCATTCTTTTAATCCAGTTTCAGAACACGGAGAATATCGTGATCAACAAAGGCCAACTTCTGCAAGACCCATTTCTCAACGCCCTGCGCAGAGAACATGTACCCGTGTCAATTTACCTCGTCAACGGCATCAAGCTGCAAGGGCAGATTGAATCTTTTGACCAATACGTCGTGCTGCTGCGCAACACAGTGACGCAAATGGTCTACAAGCATGCCATTTCGACCATCGTGCCAGGGCGCGCCGTCAATTTCGCCACACCTGAAAGTGGTGAGCCGGCGGCACCTTGATTTTCAGCTGCGTCAATTGCCCATTGGGCATTGCCCTGGACAGCCCATGACACATTCAACCTGCCTTTCTGAGTTTGGTGAGTTTGGCTGAGCCATTGCTCCAATCGCCGGTGCCTGCCATATTGGTCGGGGTCAATTTGGGTTTGCCTGATTTCGATGGCGAACTCGAAGAGCTTGGCCTGCTCGCCCAGACCGCCGGTCTCAACCCAGTCGCACGCGTCACCTGCAATCGCAAGGCGCCAGATGCGGCCCTGTTTATCGGCAGCGGCAAGGCTGACGAGATCAAGTTGATGGCCGCGCAGCTCGGCGCCCGTGAAATCCTGTTTGACCAGTCACTCAGTCCGGCACAACAGCGCAATCTGGAACGACACCTTGAGCTTCCGGTGAATGACAGAACATTGCTGATTCTCGAGATATTTGGGCAACGCGCACGCAGTCATGAAGGCAAGCTTCAGGTCGAACTGGCCCGCCTTCAGTATCAGAGCACTCGCCTGGTTCGGCGCTGGTCTCATCTGGAACGCCAAAGTGGCGGTATCGGCATGCGCGGTGGTCCGGGTGAAGCCCAGATTGAGCTTGACCGGCGCATGATCGGCGAAAACATCAAACGAACCAAAGAGCGTTTGGTGAAGGTCAAGAAGCAGCGCCAGACCCAACGACGGCAAAGGGAGCGCCGTGATGCGTTCAATATTTCCTTGGTGGGTTACACCAACGCAGGTAAATCCACGCTTTTCAACGCGCTCGTCAAAGCCAAGGCGTACGCTGCCGACCAACTCTTTGCAACGCTTGATACCACCACACGCCAGCTGTACCTGGGCGAAGCAGGACGCTCTGTTTCGTTGTCAGACACTGTCGGCTTCATCCGCGACCTGCCCCATGGATTGATTGCCGCTTTTCAGGCCACGTTGCAGGAGGCCGTTGATGCCGACCTGCTGCTGCATGTCGTCGATGCCTCCAACGAACACTATCCAGAGCAGATTGCCCAGGTGCAACGCGTGCTGGCTGAGATAGGCGCGTCAGACGTCCCTCAAATAGTGGTATTCAACAAGCTGGACGCACTTGAAAAAGACCGTTGGCCACTGCAGCTTGAAGACATGTTCGAAATTGACGGCGTGCAGACGGCGCGTATTTTTGTGAGCGCCCGCGATGCGACAGGTCTTCCTGCTTTGCGGCAACGCCTGGCCAGAACCATTGCAGACCTGACTCGGGCGCCGCAAGACTCAGGCACGCCTCAGAATGTGCCGACAGGACCTGATACGCATGATGCCCCTGACTTTCATGAGGCTGCTCCCTGATTTGGCACAATCCGAGGCGTTGGCTTTGAACTAAGCCAGTTACTGACGCATTCGGCACCGATATTTGATTTAACTGCGGATTACCTGCGAATTTACTTGCGAGATTACGAGATGAAACACCACCTTCAACCCCAGGGTGCTACGGCCTTGACCGGTTTCATCCGGCATGTCAGGGGCATGTTCAACCTCAATGATCAGAAGTGGGGTCGTGGCGACGACAAGCCCGCGGATGCGTCCAAGCCCGACTCGGGCAATCCAGACAACCCGCCCCAGCAGCCGCCCGCTCCTGCGCCTCCCGCACAGGCGCCCGACAACAATCGCCGTCCGGCAAGAGGGTCCAACCAGGGTCCGCCAGACCTGGATGAATTGTGGCGCGACTTCAACAAGAAGTTGGGAGGCATGTTCGGTGGCAACCGAAATGGTGGGCGCCCCGGCAACACTGGTGGCGCAGGCGGTGGTGGATTCCAGCCCGACATGAAAAATGCCGGTATTGGCGTTGGCCTGATCGCCGCTGTGGTGGCCCTGATCTGGCTCGGGACCGGCTTCTTCATTGTGCAAGAGGGCCAACAAGCCGTCATTACCCAGTTTGGCAAATTCAAATCCACCGCTGGCGCGGGTTTCAATTGGCGACTGCCTTACCCGATACAGCGCCATGAGCTGATTTTTGTGACCCAGATCCGTTCCGTTGATGTCGGGCGCGACACGGTCATCAAAGCCACCGGCTTGCGGGAGTCCGCCATGCTGACGGAAGACGAAAACATCGTCGAAATCAAGTTCGCCGTGCAATACCGCCTCAGTGATGCGCGAGCGTTCCTTTTTGAAAGCAAAAACCCGGCCGAAGCCGTGGTGCAAGCCGCTGAAACGGCAGTGCGGGAAGTGGTCGGCAAAATGAAAATGGATTCGGCCCTTTCCGAAGAACGTGACCAGATTGCACCGCGCGTGCGCACCTTGATGCAGACCATTCTGGACCGGTACAAAGTGGGCATCGAGGTGGTCGGCATCAACTTGCAGCAAGGTGGTGTCCGTCCGCCCGAGCAGGTTCAGGCAGCGTTTGACGATGTGCTCAAAGCCGGCCAGGAGCGCGAGCGCGCCAAAAATGAAGCGCAGGCTTACGCCAACGACGTGATCCCGCGCGCCGTGGGTTCCGCTTCGCGCCTGAAAGAAGAATCTGAAGCCTACAAAGCCCGAATCGTGGCGCAGGCTCAGGGCGATTCCCAGCGTTTCAAGTCGGTGCTCGGCGAGTACCAGAAGGCGCCGCAGGTCACCCGTGACCGCATGTACCTGGACGCCATGTCGCAGATTTACAGCAATGTGACCAAAGTGCTGGTCGATTCCAGGTCAGGGTCCAACCTGATGGTCCTGCCGCTGGACAAGGTTATGCAATTCTCAGGCGTGGACGCCAGTGCAGCGGTCGCCGCACCCGCACCGCCGGCCTCACCGGCCAACACCCCCACCTCCGCTGACGCCCGGGCCCGCGACGCATCGCGTACCCGTGACCGCGACTCCCGCTGATAAATCCAGGAGAACCCTATGAACAAACTTGGATTTATTTTTTCTTCCTTTCTGGTGGTTCTGGCACTGGCCAGCTCCATGCTGTTTGTGGTTGACCAGCGCCAGTTTGGCGTGGTTTACGCGCTCGGCCAGATCAAGGAGGTCATCACTGAGCCTGGCCTGAACTTCAAGCTGCCCCCACCCTTTCAAAATGTCTCTTACATCGACAAGCGGCTGCTGACGCTGGAGACCAGTGATACCGAACCGATGCTCACTGCAGAGAAGCAGCGCATGGTCATCGACTGGTACGTGCGCTGGCGCATTTCGGAGCCTACCGAATACATTCGCAATGTTGGACTGGATGAGGCATCGGGTGCCAACCAGCTCAATCGCGTGGTTCGAAACGCGTTCCAGGAAGAAGTCAACAAGAACACGGTGAAAGAGCTGCTGTCAACCAAACGCCAGTCGATCAGCGACGCGGTCATGAAGGAAGTGATCGAAAAAGTAAAGGGCAGCAAACCGTGGGGCATCGAAATTGTCGATGTCCGAATTACCCGCGCTGACTACGTTGATGCCATCACCGAATCGGTCTATCGCCGCATGGAAGCCGAGCGAAAGCGCGTTGCCAATGAACTGCGGTCAACCGGCGCTGCCGAAGGCGAAAAAATCCGCGCCGATGCCGACCGTCAGCGCGAGGTGACGGTGGCCAACGCGACCCGTGACGCGCAGAAAATCAAAGGAGAGGGCGATGCCCTGGCTGCCAGTACCTACGCCGAAGCTTTTGGCCGTGACGCACAGTTTGCCCAGTTTTACCGCAGCCTGGAGGCCAACAAGGCCAGCTTCAACAAAAAGGGCGACGTGATGGTGCTGGACCCGGCAAACAACGAATTCTTCAAGGCGTTCCGCGGCAGCGCCTTGCCCGGTGCTGTTCCATCCCCGGGGAAAAAGTAGCCATCGGTTGCGGTTGATTCTGAAATATTTGATATCACAGGCGATATTAAATATTTGAATTGCCGATAAAATCGGCTCCTAGCAACCGGAAAATGCATAGAATAGCCCTATAGCCCTCGTATTTATTAAATAGTATGCTATATAATATGTAGCATATGGTTGATTTTCGAGGGTAACCTGGCAGCACGGGAACCGAGTGTTCTTTCCATCACGGTCGGGATCCGTTGCGGTGCCGGGTTTTGCCTGTCGCTTTGCCCGGTAAAATCTCCGTTTTAACAGCCTCCTAAAAATTACATGTCAGCCTGGGTCCTGCCGGATCACATTGCCGATGTCTTGCCGTCCGAGGCCCGGCACATCGAAGAATTACGTCGAGACCTGCTGGACATGGCGCGCTGCTATGGCTACGAGCTCGTCATGCCGCCGCTCCTGGAGCATCTTGAATCTCTGCTCACAGGAACCGGTGAAGCGCTTGACCTTCAGACCTTCAAACTGGTGGACCAGCTCTCGGGCCGCATGATGGGACTGCGGGCGGACACCACGCCCCAGGTTGCCCGGATTGATGCCCACCTGCTAAACCGCCAGGGCGTTGCGCGCCTGTGCTATTGCGGCCCGGTGCTGCACACCCGCCCGGACAAACCGCACGCAAGCCGCGAACCACTGCAGTTTGGCGCCGAGATTTACGGCCACCGCGGGCTGGAGGCCGACCTTGAGGCGCTGCTGCTCGCACTGGACTGCTTGAAGGCAGCGGAGGTAACCGGCCTGAGCGTGGACATGAACGATGCCCGCATCGTCAACGCGCTGCTGGCTGACGTTGCGTTCGCGCCAGACCGGCTGGCGCAGGTTCATGCCGCGCTGGCCGCCAAGGATGCCAGCGAGCTGCAATCGCTCACCCGCGATCTGGCGGCAGGCCCACGCCAGGGTTTGCAGGCGCTGGTGCAACTTTATGGCGATGCCAAAGTGCTGGTCGAGGCCGAAAAGCTTCTGCCCGCATCGGCCAGTGTGCAAGAAGCGCTGGCCAACCTGAAATGGCTTGCCAGCCACCTGGATGGTGCCAAGGTCACGTTTGATCTGGCCGACTTGCGCGGCTATGCCTATTACAGCGGCGCACGGTTTGCCATTTATGCCCAAACAGCCAGCGACGCGCTGGTGCGTGGTGGACGTTACGACGAGGTCGGCGCAGTGTTTGGGCGCAACCGTCCTGCGGTTGGGTTCAGTCTGGACATCAAGGCATTGATCGGCGCGGTGCCGGCCCGCTCGCTGCGGGCTGCCATTCGCGCGCCCTGGAGCGAGTCCAGCGCGCTGCGCGCGGCCATTGCAGCCTTGCGTGCGCAGGGTGAAACGGTGGTTTGCGTGCTGCCAGGGCACGACAGCGAAGTCGATGAGTTCCATTGCGACCGCGCGCTCGTTGACGTCGCAGGACGCTGGGTTGTGACTGCCATTTAGCGCAATCGGTCTGGTCGGACGAAGGTTCTCGTCGGGCAGTGAGTCAGGTTTTTGAAGTTTTTTATCAGGATGAACATGAGCAAAGGCAGAAACGTCGTCGTGGTCGGAACCCAATGGGGCGACGAGGGCAAGGGCAAATTGGTGGACTGGTTAACCGAAAGCGCGCAGGGCGTGGTGCGTTTTCAGGGTGGCCACAATGCGGGCCACACGCTGGTCATCAAGGGCGTCAAGACGGCCTTGAACCTGATCCCCAGCGGCATCATGCGCCCGGGCGTGAAGTGCTACATCGGCAACGGCGTGGTGCTGTCGGCGTCCCGGCTGTTCGAAGAGATTGATGGCCTGGAGAAAGTCGGCGTTGAGGTCCGGTCGCGCCTGCGCGTCAGCCTGGCCTGTCCGTTGATCCTGCCGTTTCATGCAGCACTGGACGTCGCCCGTGAAGGCGCGCGCGAACAGGGCGGCAGTGAAAAAATCGGCACCACAGGCAAAGGCATTGGCCCGGCCTACGAAGACAAGATCGCCCGGCGTGCACTTCGCGTGCAGGACCTGAAACACCCCGATAAATTTGCGGCCAAGCTGCGCACACTGCTTGAACTGCACAATTTTGTCCTGACCGGATTCCTCAACGCCCCTGCGATTGAGTTTGACGCGGTATTCTCCGAAGCCATGCGTTACGCCGAGCTTTTGAAGCCGATGATGGCCGATGTGTCGCGTGAACTCAACGAGGCGCACCTGCAAGGCGCGAACCTTCTGTTTGAAGGCGCCCAGGGGACGCTGCTGGATGTCGATCACGGCACTTACCCCTATGTGACCTCCAGCAATTGCGTCGCGGGCAATGCGGCGGCGGGCTCGGGCGTAGGCCCCGGGCTGTTGCACTATGTGCTGGGCATCACCAAAGCCTACTGCACGCGTGTGGGTGGCGGGCCGTTCCCGACCGAGCTCGACTGGCAAACCCCTGGCAACCCCGGCCATCACATGAGCACGGTCGGTGCCGAACGGGGCGTGGTCACCGGGCGGTACCGCCGATGTGGCTGGTTTGACGCGGCCTTGCTCAAGCGCTCGGCGCAGGTCAACGGGCTGACCGGCCTTTGCATCACGAAACTCGATGTGCTGGATGGCCTCAAAGAGCTCTTGCTGTGCACCGGCTACGAAATGGACGGCGAAACCATCGACATCCTACCCATGGGCGCGGACGACATTGAACGCTGCAAACCGATCTATGAAGTGCTGGCGGGCTGGAGCCAGAGCACCGTGGGTGTGACGGACTATGCCAAACTGCCTGCCGAGGCGCAGCGCTACCTGCAGCGAATCGAGCAGGTGACGGGTGTGCCCATCGACATGGTGTCCACCAGCCCGGACCGCGACCACACGATCATGATGAGCCATCCTTTTCATGCCCGATAGTGGGGTCAGTCAGGTCCGCAGCTTTTTCCCTTTTCTGCAATTAAATTAACCCTTGAGTTAATTTTTTCGGAAAAACTGTCAGATTTTGTCAAAATAGTGATTAAATTGGCCTCTAGCCCTCGTATTTAATAAATAGTTGGCTATATATTTAGGAGTATTTCGATGTTGACGGAAGATGGCAAACACCTGTACGTGAGTTATGACGAATACCATAACCTGATCGAAAAACTCGCCATCAAGCTGCATCAGTCGCTCTGGCAGTTCGACACCATCCTTTGTCTGGCGCGCGGCGGAATGCGCCCGGGCGACATCCTGTCTCGCGTGTTCAACAAGCCGTTGGCCATCATGTCCACCAGTTCCTACCGCTCGGATGCCGGCACGGTGCAGGGCAACCTGGATATTGCCCGCTACATCACCACGCCCAAGGGAGAAATTGCCGGCAAAGTCCTGCTGGTGGACGACCTGGCCGATTCCGGGCACACGCTCAAGTCGGTCATCGACCTGCTCAAAAACAACTACGCGCCCATCACCGAGCTGCGCAGCGCTGTCATCTGGACCAAGGCACTGTCCACCTTCCAGCCCGATTACTCAGTCGAATTCCTGCCAACCAACCCGTGGATTCACCAGCCTTTTGAGGGCTACGACTCGATGCGGCCCGAGCAGCTAATTCAAAAGTGGAGCGTCTAGAAAAGGGCTCACCCCCCGGCTTGCCCACTTCGTGTGGCCGCTTTCCCCCTTGCAGGGGGCGACACCAGTGGTCTGGCGAAGCCAGTCCCACGGTGTCCCTGGTGTAGACAGCACTTGATTCGATACGATTTCTGGTTTTACGCGCTTTTGAGGGATTGAAATGCAGGACATGATCACCGGTTTGATTCACCACCCCTACAAGGCACCCGCCGGTTTTGTTGCGCCCCAGCACGGCGTGTACAAAGCGTCTACCGTCATATTCCCTAATTCTGCGGCCATGCGGGCCCGCCAATGGAAAGACAAGACCGGCTACACCTATGGCCTGCACGGCACACCGACGACTTTCGTCCTGGAGGAGCGGCTGGCCGCGCTGGAGGGCGGAACACAATGCCTGCTGTTGCCCAGTGGACTGGCGGCGGTTGCCATTGTCGGGCTTGCATTGCTCAAGACCGGCGATGAGGTGCTGATTCCGGACAACGCGTATGGACCCAACAAGGCCCTGGCCGAAGGGGAGCTCAAGTCGTGGGGAATTACCCACCAGTACTACGATCCCATGAAACCGCAGGATCTGGCCGACCGCATGACTGCCAAAACTCGTCTGGTTTGGGTTGAAGCGGCCGGTTCGGTCACGCTTGAGTTTCCCGATGTATGCGAGCTGGTGCGCATCTGCAAGGCCAAAGGCGTTCTGTGTGCACTGGACAACACTTGGGGCGCCGGAATTGCCTTCCAAGCGTTTGACCTGACGCCTGGCTCAACACCTGCCTTGGGCGTGGACATTTCTGTACACGCGTTGACCAAATATCCCAGCGGCGGGGGTGATGTCCTGATGGGCAGTGTCATCACCCGCGATCCGGCGCTGCATTTGAAGATCAAGCTCGCCCATATGCGGCTCGGGTTCGGCGTGTCAGGCAACGATACAGAATTGGTGCTGCGGTCGCTGCCGAGCATCGTGCTTCGTTACCAGGCGCATGATGCAGCGACGCGTGAACTGGCAAATTGGTGCCAGGCGCGTCCCGAGTTTGCGCAAGTGTTGCACCCAGCCTTGCCGCATTCCGCGGGCCACGCTCATTGGCGCGCCCTGTGTCGCCACGAGGCAGGCGGTGCGGCAGGTTTGTTCAGCGTAATCTTTAAACCTGATTTTTCGTTGAAGCAGGTCGATGCGTTTTGCGATGCGCTGCGGCTGTTCAAATTGGGGACCAGTTGGGGCGGCCCGATAAGCCTGGTCGTCTCCTACGACCTCGCGTCCATGCGGTCTGGCTGGCCGGCCCACCTCGCCCGTGGCACCGTGGTCCGGTTCTCGGTCGGTCTGGAAGCTGTTCACGATTTGCAGGCTGATTTGGCCCAGGCTTTGGCCGTTGCCAACGCCTCAAGCTAAAAAGTCGCAGCCTGTTGCCAGCGGGTCGCCGCGAACTGGTAAAGTGCCTGACGGAACACTGCATTAACCCCTGAAAGAAAACTTTGGCAACACCCAATTACGGCTACGAGAAGCGTCAGAAAGAACTGGCCAAAAAGAAGAAGAAAGAAGAAAAGCTCAAGCACAAGGCCGAGCGCAAGGTGGGTGAGGGTGCAGGCGAAGAAGGCGGTGAAGAAGGCCAGCCAGTCACTGACGTTCCCCAGCCGGGCGCTGGCACCAGCGACACACCGGTTCAGCCCTGAACGGCTGGCGCGGCGACGGCATCCGCTGGTCTGGCAGATTCACTTTGAATCACTTCGGCTGCCAAAGCCGACATCGCGCCCGGCGTGTGGTCCTGCGGCTCGATGGATCTTGATTCGTCAAAGTGCCTGAAATTCCGCCGCATCGATTGCAGATAAACCGGGTCGTAGTGCTGCGTTAACAGGTCTTGCACCACGGGTGCAATGTTGCCAGCCCTGACCATCGCCTGCCAGGCTGCCACCACGGCCGCCCCACGCGAGGCAGTCAGCGCATCAAGCCGTTCGCAAAAATGTTCGGCGTTCTGCACGAAAAAATCGTACTCCTCCATCAACAACGTCACCCGGCTTGCATCGGGCAGCACCAGGTTCAGGCAGGCGCTTTTGCGCATTGACTCAATCAGCGGTTCGGGCACCGCAACATTGCCGACCTTCTTGCTTTCACTCTCGACATACACCGGGCGCGAGGCATCGAACCGGCGAAGTTGGTCCCAAACCAGTGTGTCGAAGCGCTTTTGCGTCGGCTGGGCCACGCCTGGAATGGCACCCAGCACTGAGCTGCGGTGATTGGCCAGCGCTTCAAGGTCCAGCACCTGCGCACCTTGCGCCGCCAGCGCCGACAGTAGCCGGGTTTTACCCGAGCCAGTGGTGCCACAGATCACACGCCAGTCAAGCCGCTCGACCAGCTGCGGCATATCGGCCACCAGCGCCGCACGAAACGCCTTGTAGCCGCCTTCCACCAGAGTCACCCGAAAACCAATCTGGTCCAGCACCAGCGACAGTGAACCACTGCGCTTGCCGCCGCGCCAGCAGTAAACCAGCGGCTTCCAGTCCTTGGGTTTGTCAATCACCTCGCGCTCGATGTGCCGCGCAATGTTGTGGGCGGCCAGCGCCGCGCCGCGCTTCTTGGCCTCAAATGCGTTGACCTGTTTGTAGGTGGTGCCGATGAAAATGCGCTCTTCATTGGTGAGGGTGGGCCAGTTCACGGCGTCGGGCAGGTGGTCGTCGTCAAACTCACCTTCGCTGCGGGCGTCAATGATGGTGTCGAATTCAGACAGTCGGTGGATCACCGCATCGGCGGCAAGCGGTGTCAGGCTCATGGGCAGGCTGCTACTTCAAAATTTTCTTCAATTCCGGCCAGATGTTGGCCAGGATGATGGGATGGGCTTCTGCCTTGGGGTGAACGCGGTCAGCCTGAAACAGCTCCAGTGGATTGGCGATGTCAGCCACCCCTTTGAGCATGAACGGCACCAAAGCCGCCTTGTTGGCTTTGGCCACAGCCGCAAAGCTGCCGGCGAAGCGTGCCCCGAACTCGGCGCCGTAGTTCGGTGGCAGTTGCATGCCCACCAGCAGTACTTTGGCCCCGCTCTTCTGCGCAGCCTGCGTCATTTTGGTCAGGTTGTCCTCGGTCATCTTGACGGGCAACCCGCGCAGGGCGTCGTTCGCGCCCAATTCAATCACCACATGGCTGGGTTTGTGCTGCGCCAGAAGGGACGCCAGCCGTGCTGCGCCGCCCGATGTTGTGTCGCCGCTGATGCTGGCGTTCACGACCTGAACGCCCAATTTCTCCGCCTTGAGCTGCTGCTCCAACAGCGCCACCCAGCCGCTGCCACGCGTCAGGCCGTATTCGGCGCTCAAGGAGTCGCCCACCACCAGGATGAGCTTGCTGCCTTGTGGCGCAGCGGACTTGGCAGTAGCTGCGGCGCCGGAATCAGCCGCGTGCGAAACCCCCACAGCGGTTAGCGCCAGGGTGGCTAGGATAAAGTGTCGTCGATACAAAGAAAGCCTCATGTCTGATTCAAATCCTGTTTTGCGCAAACCCGCTGCGTCGGATATTGTTGCCGTTGAGCATGTTTTCAAGTCCGTGGTTGACTCGACCGGCACACTGGAGATTTTGCGCGATATTGATTTTTCACTTGCGGCCAGGGAAACTGCCGCCATTGTCGGCGCGTCGGGCTCCGGTAAAAGCACTTTGCTGTCGATCATCGCCGGGCTGGATACACCCACCCGCGGCACGGTCAAACTGGCCGGCATTGACCTGTTTTCCATTGACGAAGATGAGCGCGCGGCGTTGCGGGCGCGCAAAGTGGGCTTTGTTTTTCAGAGCTTTCAATTGCTTGGAAACCTCACCGCGCTTGAAAACGTGATGCTGCCGCTAGAATTGTCGGGTAGCCCGGATGCACGCCAGCGTGCCGCGCTAATCCTGGAGCGAGTCGGGCTAGGGCACCGCACCGCACATTATCCACGTCTGCTGTCCGGCGGCGAGCAACAACGCGTGGCCATCGCACGCGCATTTGTGACCGAACCGGCATTATTGTTGGCAGATGAGCCAATTGCCTCACTCGACCCATCCTCTGCGCGTCGCGTGATGGAAACACTGGTAGGCAACAACCGTGATGACGGCATCACGGTGGTCGTATCGCTACATCAGGTCGAATATGCACGGCGATTCTGCCCGCGCACCATTGCCATGCAAGCGGGACGAGTTGTTTTCGATGGTCCCAGCGTGG
>JANMCB010000457.1:0-6104 GCA_031360805.1 Rhodoferax sp. | reverse complement strand
GGCAAATAAATCCAACCAGAGAACCGGTTGGATTTTCAACCTGGTGGAGGGATTGGGAATTTGACCTCCGCCCAGAGGTAGCAAGAACATCGACACCTTCGGGTGCCGCTGGTCTTGCCAATTGGTACGCCAAGAAACTGCCGCTGGTGTAAGACCGTTTACGCGGCAAACATGAAGTCTGCGACCGCCTGCTGACAGGCACCCCAGTGGACTTTCGGAAACCCGCCGTTCGCGACCGGCGGGTTACGCCCGCATTGCAGAAGTAGCGACTCTGACGACTGGGCGACCGCTTTGGAGCAGTGATTTCACCAGCCTGAAGGTCCGCTTTGGGTCGATTGCGGGCAGCCCGAGGCAGTTCTGAAACATCAAACGCCAGTCTGTTGACTTGACTCCCCAAAACCCCATGCGCATTGCCCGATCGCCGCGCGGGGCTTGAAAGCCAACTTGCCTCAGCTTGAATCCCGCCGGTTCAACGCATGAAACACGCCGCGCAGCCAGCGATTGGCGGGGTCGTGTTGCAGGCGGCGGTGCCAGTATTGCTGCACCTCGATCACGGGCGGCTTGAAGGGCAGTTCGAGGCGGCTCACTTTGATGTGGCGGGCCACGGCGGCGGCGATATCGTCAGGCACGGTGGTGATCAGGTCGCTTTCGGGCAGGATCGCCAGCAGGCTCATGAAGTGCGACAGCTCCAGAGTCACCTGGCGCCGGTGGCCTTTGCCCTCGAGCCAGAGGTCAAACGCATGCCCGCGGCCATCGGGGCGCACCACGATGTGCCGGGCGGCCAGAAACTGCTTCAAGCTCAGCCGGGTGGTGGCGGTGCCACTGCTGCTGCCGTATCCAGGCCGGTTGGCACAGGCGATACACGTGTACGAGGTGCGAAACAGCGCCTGCTGAAAGAAGCCCGCTTTTTGCAAGTCCGGAAAAAAGCCTACCGCTAGCTCGGCCTGGCCCGATTCCAGCGCTTCGGCGGCGGCCTTGGGCGGCATGGAGAGGGTGCGCAAGCGCACCTGGGGCGCCGCCTGCCGCAGGTGGCGCAATACACCGGGGATGAAGGAGATTTCGCCAATGTCAGGCGTCAGGATGGTGAAGCTTCGCTCGGCCAGCGCCGGGTCAAAGGCGGCAGGCTGCAGCACTTCAAGGTTGATGGTTTCCACCACGCGGTGGATGGCCGGTGCCAGCGCCAGCGCGCGCGGCGTGGGCTGCATCTCGGTGCCACCGCGCACAAACAGCGGGTCGCCAAACACGGTGCGCAGGCGCGCCAGTGCGGCGCTGGTGGCTGGCTGGCTCAGGCCCACGGCTTCAGCAGTGCGGATCACGCTTCGGTGCGTGGCCATGGTGTCAAAGATGACCAGCAGGTTGAGGTCGACTTGGCGAATATCCATGGCATGGATTTTATCTATCCATGGAATCGACTGTACAAATGAAGCGGCAGTGCCTAGCATGGCGGGCTGATGACTGACGACTACGCCCCCAAGCTCACCTGCCGCTGCGGCATCGACATGCACGCGCACGTGGTGCCCGAGAACTTTCCGCGCTACATGGGTTCGGCCCTGCCGGCAGACTGGCCGTCCATGGCCGCGGCCCAGCCCTGCCACCGCAGCCTGATGATTGCCGGCAAGAACTACCGCACCGTGGCCGACACCTGCTGGGACACCGCCAAACGTGTGGCCGACCTGCCCGCCATGGGGCTCGGTTTGCAGGCCGTGTCGCCGATGCCCGAGTTGCTGTCGTACTGGATGGCTGCGCCCGCCGCCGCGCAACTGCTGCGCTTCACCAATGACACCATTGCGCAGATGGTGAGCGAATCCGGTGGCCATCTGGCGGGCCTGGGCGCTGTGCCCTTGCAGGACATGGGCCTGGCGCTGAAAGAGCTGGAATATGTGGTCAAGACGCTGGGCTTTGCCGGCGTGGAGATCGGCAGCAACATCAATGGCAAACCCGTCGGGCACCCTGATCTGGACCCGTTTTTTGAAGCCTGCGAAGCGCTGGGCGCAGCGGTGTTTGTGCATGCCCTGCGGCCTGCAGGCATGGACCGCCTGGTCGGCCCGCCCGCATTGCAGCAGGTATTGGCTTACCCCAGCGACGTGGGCCTGGCGGCTGCATCGGTGCTGACCACCAACCTGATCGAACGCCGGCCCGGTCTGCGCATCGCCTTCAGCCACGGGGGTGGCACGCTCGCCATGTTGCTGCCCCGGCTGGAGCAGGCTTGCACGGTGTTCCCGGCTTTGAAAGACGGCATCGTCAATTCGCCCACGGCGCAGGCGCGCAAACTGTTTTATGACACCCTGGTGTTTGACACGCCCACCCTGCAGCATCTGGTGGCCAAGTTTGGCGCATCGCAGTTGATGATTGGCACCGACTATCCGTTCAACTTTCATGACCACACACCCGTCGCCCGCCTTGAGCAGGCCGGCTTTGACGACGCTACGATGCAGATGCTGCTGCATTCGAACGCCAGGCGATTTTTGGGTTTGATTGCGTGATGAACACAGGAACATTGATGACTGAACCGCTAGTTGCCTCTCTGCGCAGTGTTGAAATCGGTCTGCCCGATGTGGCTGCGGCTGAAACCTTCTACACGGGTACCTGGAACATGACCGTTGCCGCGCGCAAGGGCAGCAGCGTGTACCTGCGTGGTACCGGTGCCGACCATCACTTGCTGTCGCTCCACCCGACTGACAGGCCGGAGTTGCGCATGTTGACGTTTCGAGCCGCGTCAGCGCAGGCGCTGGACCTGCTTGCCGAGCGGGTGCCGCTTCACGGCGGAACGGTGCTGGCTGCGCGTGCTGCCGTGGATGAACCCGGTGGTGGCGAGGCCGTGGTGGTGCGCGACCCGCAGGGGCGCATCCTGCGTTTTGTTTGGGGCGACGTGCGCCATGCCGATACGACGGGACACAAGGATAAACCCGTTCGCCTAGCCCACACCGTGCTGAACAGCCACGATGTCGCGGCCGGCTTGGCGTTTTACGAAAACGCGCTGGGCTTCAAGCTGTCAGACCGCACCCGCATCATGGCGTTTATCCGCATCCCCCTGAAGCCCAGCGGCGACCACCACAGCATTGCGCTGGCCGATGCCGACAATGATTGCCTCAACCACATCGCTTTTGTCATGCCCAGCCTGGAGTCGGTGATGCGTGGTGGCGGGCGCATGAAAGACGCGGGCTACGGCATTGAATGGGGGCCGGGCCGACATGGTCCTGGCGACAACGCCTTCAACTACTTCATTGGCCCTGCCGGATTTGTCATCGAGTACACCGCCGACGTGGAGCAGGTGGACGATGCCTATGTGGCGCGCGGCCCTGAAGATTGGCAATGGCCCCCCGGCCGCGTTGACCAGTGGGGCATTTCAGCACCCCCCTCAGCACGGCTGAAAGAAGCGCAGCGGCAGATTTCGTTTGCAGAAGCGCTACGCACCTGATTTTGACGGTTCTTCCCCAATTTTTTCAACTGGAGTTTTCATGAGACTTGTAAGCTTTCGCCAACAGGGCGCAATTCGGCTCGGCGTGTTGGTCGCTGACAGCGTGATCGACCTGAACCTCGCACAGCCCCAAGTGCCGGCCGATCTGGGTGCAGCGCTGTGGCAAGGCGTTGACGTGCGCGCTGCGGCCACGGCTGCGGTGGCATCGGGTGCTGCCCGCATTCCATTGGCAAATATCGAATACGCCGCGCCAGTGCCGCGCCCCGGAAAGATCATCTGCCTGGGCTTGAACTATTTCGACCACGCCAAAGAAGGCGGACGCGAGAAACCAGACTACCCCTGGTTTTTCTTTCGTGGTGCCACGTCGCTGATTGCACATGGCGAAGCAGGGATTCTCCCGCGTGTGTCAGAGCGCTTTGACTACGAGGCCGAGCTGGCGGTGGTGATTGGAAAAAAGGCGCGGCACCTGACGGAGGCCAACGCGCTGGGCTGCGTGTTTGGTTACAGCTGCTTCAATGACATGTCGGTGCGCGACTACCAGAAGAAGACACCGCAATGGACCATCGGCAAAAACTTTGACGGCACAGGCGGGTTTGGTCCGGTGCTGGTGACTGCCGATGAATTGCCTGCAGGTGCCGTGGGTCTGAAAATTCAAAGCCGGCTGAATGGCCAGGTCATGCAAAGCGCCAACACGACGGACATGATATGGGGCGTGGCCGAAACCATTGCGCTGTTGACCGAGTGCATGACGCTGGAGCCCGGTGACCTGATCGTCATGGGCACACCCGCAGGGGTTGGACAGGCGCGTACGCCGCCGGTATGGATGAAACACGGTGACACGATCGAGATCGAGATCGAACGCCTGGGCATTTTGAGCAACCCGATCCGGGCCGAGGCTGCGTGAGTGGACAAGGTGTATGACGTTGCCATCGTAGGCTTCGGACCTTCGGGGGCTGTCGCTGCGGGCTTGTTGGGGGCGCAGGGCCTGAGCACCTTTGTATGCGACAAATCGCGGGAGGTTTACGAAATGCCACGGGCCTTCGCGCTGGACCACGAGATCATGCGCGTGTTTCAGCAACTCGGCATTGAGCAAGAGGTCTTGGCCTACACGGAGCCCTTCACGCCGTCCGAGTTTTATGGCGTTGACGGCCAGTTGATCAAACGGTTCACCACCGTTGATCCGCCATACCCGCTGGCGCATGTGCCGTCGCTTGTGTTTACGCAGCCATTGGTAGAACGAGTGCTTCGTGCCCATGTGCAGAGCTTGCCAGCCGTGGATGTGGCCCTGGGTTGCGAGTTGCAGAGTCTGGTTCAAGACGCGCGAGGGGTGACGCTGCATTTGCGTGATGACAAAGGCAGCGAGACCCAAGTGTCCCAGGTGCGTGCCCGCTACCTGCTGGCCTGCGACGGTGCCGCAAGCCTGGTGCGCAACGCGGTCGGCATCGAACTGCAGGACCTGGGGTTCGACCAGGCCTGGCTGGTGGTGGACGTGCTGGTCAACGCGCAAGGTCTGACCAAACTGCCGCAAACCAGTGTTCAATATTGCGAGCCAGAGCGCCCCTGCACTTACCTGATTGGCCCTAAGAATCACCGACGGTGGGAAATATCGATCAACGACGGTGAAGACCCAAGCATGGTTGCAACGCCGGACGGCACCTGGAAGTTGCTGTCGCGCTGGATCGCGCCTGAAGACGGCACGCTGTGGCGGCAGGCGAGCTACCGCTTTCATGCGCTGGTGGCAGACCAATGGCGTGTGGGTCGGGTCTTTGTGGCCGGTGACGCAGCCCACCAGCAGCCGCCGTTCCTGGGCCAGGGCATGTGCCAGGGCATTCGGGACGTGGCCAACCTCAGCTGGAAGCTCGGTGCGGTTCTGCGGGGGCAAGCGGCAGACGACCTGCTTGACAGCTATGGTCTTGAGCGCAAAGCCCACGTGACGGAGCTGACCACACGCATCAAGGCCATTGGCCAACTTGTGGGTGAGCGTGATGTGGTCAAAGCGAGCGCGCGCGACGCGCAATTGCTGGCGGACTGTGGCGGCGTGGTGAAGTCTGTGCCCCGACAAAACGTGCAACCGGCGTTGCAAGCCGGGCTGCTGTCCGTGCAAGCGCATACCGCCCGAGGCGCGATTTTCCCGCAGCCTTGGATATTGCAGGCCAGTAAACGGGTGCGGCTGGATGCGATCACCGGGTCGGGCTGGCGGCTGGTGCGATGGCTCGGCGCGGCGTCCAATGACGATGCAGATGCATTGTTCGAGTCTTCCAAAGCCGCGCTGCGTTTGCAATTGCGCACGGTGCGCATCGTCAACGCGCTCTGCGGTGAACCTGCCACCAACGCTTTGTGCGAAGCGGACGGCGTGCTTGAACGCTGGTTCGCGCAGCACCAATGCGTCGCGGCGCTGGTTCGGCCGGACCACTATGTGTATGCCGTCGCGCCCACGCAAGCCGACATTTTGCCGATGCTTCAGGCGGCGGCGGAGCATCTCAGCAACTTCGCATTGCGGGGCTCATTGGCCTCATTCAGTTCGACTGAAACAGTCGCTTGAACATTTGACCCATTCAACCGGAGACACTCCATGCAAAGAAGAACCTTCAACGCCTTCGGCCTGATGGCCTTGGGCACCAGCCCATTGGTACGCGCGCAAGCCTGGCCGGACAAGCCGATTAAATTTGTGCTGTCCCAGCCACCT
>JANMCB010000475.1:0-3445 GCA_031360805.1 Rhodoferax sp. | reverse complement strand
CGCAGGGCGGGTGCCGGTCGCTTTTTGCCGGCAAGTTGTGCTGGCGGCGCACCCAGAACTGGGCACGGCGGATGTGGGTTGGGAGTTCAAGCTTGAATTTGCAAACAAGCCACGCGGTGTTCACCAGATTTCAATCTACCTGGAGCGCAACAAACAGCCCTTGACGCTGTTGACAACCCGTGAGATCGCGCTGATGGGGCGCTCGCAAGCGGCGCCTGCGATTTTGCCGCTCCAGCCGTTGCCAAAATCAGTGCCGGTCGATCCGTCGGTGCAGTTCGTGATCGACCACCCAGCGCCGCTATCGGCTTATTACTACAACCCGATGGTGCCGCTTTGGCATGATTTTCGCAGGACGCAAATCGGCGATTACCTGAATCACTTTGGCAATATTGCGAAAGGCAAATGCCTCGCGCCCGAGCTGATTTACTCTCACCAAATCCTTCCGTTTGTGAACCCGGGCTGGGACGAAAACAAATTCTCGGTGGGGTTCGACCTGGGCGTTCCGGCCAGCGTGCGCCTGGGCGTCAGCCTGTATGGCGAAGCCTCCTACGGCACATCGTTTTTTGACTGGTTTGCCGGCACCGGGCGCCATGCCTACGGCATAACGGAGTTTCACCCGCTCAAAGCCATGGACGCGCCAACGCTGAACCGTGTGCTGGAGCAACACCACCAAAACAATGCCCGGTTCTTGTCCTTTTTTGTCGACAGCGCCGGGCTGGATGAAAATTCAAAGGACAGTCTGAACGTGTTTTCATTCACGCCCCACAATCAAAATGCGGGCTCGAATGTTTTGTACCAATCGGTTCGAGAAATACTCAAATAACCGGGTTTGAATGGCACGCCGTCACTGTTTGGCGAATTCCCGGATGGCCTGGTAAAACTGGTTTGAGCCCTCACGGGTGTTGTCGGCGCGCAGTTCCATCGCATTCACTCCATGCTGTTCCTTGCCTTTGTAGCGGTCCGGAATGGTTGAAAAGTAATAGGGGCTGATGAAGCGCGCACCGCCCAGGTATTGGGATTTCAGGGCCTGCAGGTGGGCGCCGGGAACCTTCCATTGCTGGGGGTTGAACTCCGGCACGCCGTAATCGGAGATCCGCTTCCTGGCAATGAAACCGCGCATCCAGGCGCTGTCGGTTGAGCCGCCGTACATGTTCACGCCGGTTTTCCACAGCGGGCTCGGTGCCAGCGTTTCGTCGACGGCAAACAGCTGCGGGTTCCAGCTTGAATTGACCTTGGGTACGATCTGGTGAGAGTACAGTTTTTCAGCCGGCAGGCCAGCATCCACCGCAACCTTGAAGAAGCGCTCCATGAAGTTGCGCACCTGCCAGCCGCGGTACTGGTTCCAGTCGCGTGCCAGCGGGTTGAAGTACACCGCATCTGCAAGTTTTGGCAGGTCCAGGTAACCTTTGACGCCCTCAAGGTCCTTGAGTGGCTTGAAGCTTGCCACCGAGGCAGCCCTTGCGGATTTGGATTGGCCTGGGTTGAAGGTGCCAACCTCGAACTGAACCTGACCCACCAGATAGCCGATCCCGCCGTTCGCCCGCGCGACCACTTGAGCGTTATGGGGGCCTGCTGGCAGCGCGCTATAGTCAAAATCGATGCGATAGCCAACGTTGGGGCTGGTCACATCGGCGGCGGCGCGGTAAACATCAAGCCGGTTAAAGCCGCGCTCCACTTTGCCGGCCAGCTTGCCGTCTACGTGCAGTTCCAGTTCGGCAATGCGTTGCTGCGGGTCCCACAGCCAGCCTGCCACGGGCAGCAGACCATCGGCGTAGGCGTCGTAATGCTCAGCAAACACCGGTTTTGGGTCTTTTCGCAGGTCTTTTCTAACATCTTTTCCGGGCGCCGGTACCTGTTCAAAGCTGGCGTAGGCAAATCCGTGCGACGCGTTGAATTTTTGCAAACTGCCGTAGCGCGTGCCCAGCCATTTTCGAAACCCGGCAACGGACACGGCGCTGTAATCGGTGACCTGGATGTTCTCGTACCGCCCGGTGCCGCTTTCAAAATCCGGAAACATCTGGTGCAGCTCGCCAGCCAGCGAGATACCGATGATGCGGTCACGCACGTCTTTCGGAAGTTTTTTAAGCCGCGCCGCTACATGGCGCAGCGCCGCAAAACGGTAGCGGTTGACCGCGATGCTCTCGTCGGTCTGCATCGTGTAGGGCGCAATCAGGTAGCCAAAATAATTGGACAGCGCGGGCTTGCCGTCGCTGAGCAACATCAGGTTGGACGGGTCCTTGATCAGCTCAGGCGCCAGTGGCCCCTGGGTATCAAAGTGGTCGGCCAGCAGGTAAACCACCACCGGGCGTTTGACGCGGGTCAGTACCTGAAGGAACAGGTCCAGCTTTTTTTCGTCAATCTCCCACCCGCCGCCCGCGCGCTTGTAGAGAGCCATCAACTGCAATGTGGCCAGATAGCCAACCTGCACCTGCCCTTTGGGGCCACCGGGCTCAAGTTCGTCCAGCAGCCGGGTAATGCCGGCCGAGCCCTCCAGCATGCGTTCGGCACAGAAGGCGTTGACCTGGTCAATGCCCAAAAGGGCCGGGTTGGCCAGGCCTTCGTCACAACTGTAGAGGCCTTCTACAGTTGGCGTCACGTAGAAAATGCCACGCTCAGGAAGGCGGGCTGGGGTTTGTGCTTGGGCACCGGTTATGCAGGTGAACAAGACCGTGGCCAGGACCCCAGCCAGCCAACCGTTTGGGCTGCGTGAAATGAGCAGTGGGCGCGCTTTGGCCGTAAAGGGCGGGCGCACTTCGTTTCGATGGGAAATCGGCATAGTTACTCAAAATGTCAAAGTGCTGGAACTGCACTAAGCCTTAAAGGGAGGGAGTTTCGCACGAAGCCCTGGCAGCAGCGCCATACGATCGCATCAGAAAGCTGTTCACAAGCTCGTAATATACCCAAATTGGGTTTATTGAAGCGTTCAAAGTGAAATTATAGCTAAAAAATCAATAAAATAGGCATCTAGCCCTCGTATTATATAAATAGTGTGCTATTTAATAAATAGCAAAATTAGTTTCGCCTCTGACACCTTTGTGCGGGCTTTCAGTTACCAATGTGGATCAGGGTTATGCGTCGATCAGGGGATAATTCAGCGCACGGCAAACGCGTGGCCGGGAGGCAATAGCGCTGCGCCATGCGCGGCCTTTGCTGCAGAAATATAAAAACCATGACGACCTTTAACGACCTCCTTGATACTCCGAAAAACAATCTAAATCTGATTCGTCTTTTGGCAGCGTCAGCCGTTACTTTTTCGCACGCCTACATTTTGACCGGCCATGCCAAGGCTGAGCCATGGTTCGTCGTAACCGGCTCACAAACTTTCGCATACTTGGCCGTTTTCATCTTCTTTGTCATCAGCGGCCTGCTCATTTGCCGCAGCTTTGATCAAAACCAGAATATCGGTCATTACGTTGGCTCGCGCGCATTGCGGATTTACCCAGCG
>JANMCB010000474.1:0-3539 GCA_031360805.1 Rhodoferax sp. | reverse complement strand
TGCCGCTGCGCCCGCGTCTTCGCGCGACTGTTGCGTGGTTTGCGCCTTTTTGGCAAATTCAGCGCGCAACGCCTTGAGTTTTTGACGGGGGTCTTCACGCACACTGGCCTTGTCCAGGCCCATCTCGGCGATGAAGCGGCTCGGAACGGCGGGCACCATGTCGCGGCCCTTTTTGCGCTTGCGCACCCAGCTCACCGCCAGACTGCGTTGCGCACGGGTGATGCCAACGTACATCAGGCGGCGCTCTTCCTCCAGCCGGGACTGCAGGTTGTCGCCCTCGAGCTTGAAGGGCAACATGCCTTCGATCACGCCGACCAGCATGACGTGCGGCCACTCCAGACCCTTGGCGGCATGCAAGGTGCTCAAGGTCACGACGTTTTGATCGGTTTCGCGCTCTGAAATGGTTGACAGCAAGGACACGGTCTGCGCCACGTCAAGCAGTGACTTGACCTCGCGCACTTCATCGGCGCCGGACATGTCGTCAATCTGCCCGCCGCAGCGTGCCGACATCCAGTCGCAAAAATCTATCACGTTGGACCAGCGTGCGGTGGCCAGCTTCTCGCTGTCTTCGCCGTCGTACAGGTGTTTCTCGTAGCCAATTTCCTTCAGCCAGTCCAGCAGGAATTCCTTTGCGGCTTCTGCACCGATGGTGTGGCGGGCGCGAAACTCCAGGTCATTCACATAACGGCCAAATTCGTGCAGGCTGCCAACGGCTTTGGCGCTCAAGCTGCTGGAAAGCGACGGCGAAAACAGCGCCTCGAACAGGCTCACTTTGTAGGCCGATGAAAACACGCCCAACTGCTGCAAAGTCTGGTGGCCAATGCCGCGCTTGGGGGTGGTCACAGCGCGCAAAAAAGCCGGGTCGTCGTCGTTGTTGATCCACAGGCGGAACCAGCCACACAGATCCTTGATCTCGGCGCGGTCAAAAAAGCTGGTGCCACCCGACACCTTGTACGGAATTTGCGCCTTGCGCAGCGCTTTCTCGAACGTTTTGGCGAGATGATTGGCGCGGTACAGCACGGCGAAATCACGGAACTCTTTGTGTTGGGTGGCCGTCGCCGCTCCGCCGCTGGTCGCGATCACCTCGGTGCCCGCGCGCAAGCTCTGAATGCGCGCCACGATGCGCTCAGCCTCGTGCTCCTCGCTGTCGGCATCGACCACGCGCACCGGCTCGCCCTCGCCCAAGTCGCTCCACAGGTTCTTGGGAAACAGCTTCGGGTTGGGGCCAATCACGTTATTCGCCGCACGCAAAATGGCGCCGGTGGAGCGGTAGTTTTGCTCCAGCTTGATGACCTTGAGCGCGGGGAAATCGATGGGCAGTTTCTTCAGGTTGTCCAGCGTGGCGCCGCGCCAGCCGTAAATGCTCTGGTCGTCGTCACCGACGGCGGTAAAGCGGGCGGCGTCCGGTTCATTGCCGCCGACCAGCAGCTTCAAAAAACCGTACTGCGTGGCGTTGGTGTCCTGGTATTCATCAACCAGCACGTGGCCTGCCAGCTTTTGCCATTTTTGCCGAACCTGCTCATGATTTTGGAGCAACTTCAATGGCAAACTGATCAGGTCGTCAAAGTCGACGCTCTGGTACGCGGCCAAGCGCTCTTCGTAGCGTGCCATCACGCGTGCGGCGATTTTTTCGGAGTCGTCATTGGCCAGCGCTTCCGCCTGTGCGGCGCTCAGCCCCATGTTCTTCCACAGGCTGATGGTCCACTGCCAGCTGCGCGCCGTGGCAGCGTCGGTGGTGCCGCCTGCGTCTTTCAGGATGCTGGTGACGTCGTCGCTGTCCAGAATCGAAAAATTCGGTTTCAGCCCCAGCGCCTGCCCGTCCGCGCGCATCATGCGCACACCCAAGGCGTGAAAGGTGCAGATCACCACGTCTTTGGCCGCCTTGCCAATCAACCCCTTGGCGCGCTCGCGCATCTCGGCAGCCGCCTTGTTGGTGAAGGTGATGGCAAAAATGCGTTTGGGCTCCAGCCCCATCTGGATCAAGCGGCCCACCTTGTGCGTGATCACCCGCGTTTTGCCCGAACCCGCGCCAGCCAGCACCAGGCACGGGCCATGCATGTAGTTCACAGCTTCCTGCTGGGCGAGATTAAGGCTGGGGGGAGGAGAAGACATGCAGGAAAAGAAGAAAACCAGAACGCGATGGGCAAGCCGCGAATGATACAGACCCGACCTGTCGCAAATTGTGCGACGCGAGTCACTCAGGGCGAGCCAGAAAGCCTGGGCTTCGGGCTCTGTGAAAATGCTGCTGTGCTGCAAATCCTCCTGGTCACCTTCCCTTTCTTCGCCTTGGTGCTCGCGGGTTACGTTGCCGGGCGGCGCGGCTGGCTGCCGCTGGAGGCGATTCCGGGCCTGAACGGGTTTGTGCTGTATTTCGCGCTGCCTTGCCTGCTGTACCGCTTTGGCGCGTCGATGCCGGTGGCGCAGTTGCTCGATGCCAGTGTGTTTTTCACCTACCTGGCCTGTGGCCTGGTGATCACGGCGTTTGCCATCGCCATCAGCTTCAATGCGCGCATTCGCTGGAACGATGCCTCATTTGGTGCGCTGGTGGCGGCTTTTCCCAATACCGGTTTTATGGGCGTGCCGCTCCTGGTGGCGCTGCTCGGCCCCAAGGCGGCGGGGCCGGCCATCATCACGATTTTGGCCGACCTGATGGTGATCACCTCGCTGTGCATAGCGCTGTCGCGCCTGGATGGCGCCGATGAGCATGGCGCGGCCAAAGCGGCAAAAAACGCCCTGAAAGGCGTTGCGATGAACCCCATGCCGTGGGCGATTCTGGCGGGCGCTCTGTCGTCGGCGGTCAGCCTCGCATTGCCCAAGCCAGTGGAGCAAACTTTGGGCATGCTGGCCGATGCCGCGTCGCCGGTGGCGCTGTTCACCATTGGCGCGGTGCTGGCGCGATCACAAATTCTTACGGCGCGCGGCCATGCTGAACCGCTGGTGCTGGGCGACTACCTGCCGGTCGCCGTGATCAAGTTGATCCTGCACCCGCTTTTGGTGCTGGTCGTCGGTGCAACGGCGATCCGGCTGGGCGTGCCGCTGGGCAAGTTTGCCTTGACGGTGATGGTGCTGGTGGCCGCACTGCCCAGCGCCAGCAACGTAGCGATGCTGGCCGAGCGATACGAGGCCGATAGCGCGCGCGTGGCACGCATCATCATGATCACCACCGCAGCGGCATTTTTGACGTTTTCTGTCGCGGTCGCGTTGTTGACCTGACCCCGCAATTTATTAACCTGCAGGTTAATTTTAATGCTTTGGCAGCCGCGGAAAATGTAAAAAGTGGTTAAAAAAAACCTCTAGCCCTCGTATAATATAGATAGTTTGCTACTTGTTTAGTAGCAAAATAACCAAATCTTCTACGGGCCATCCAGCTGGGTAATTCAACGTCTGCATGGGTCTACAGCCGCTTGATCGGCTTTTTCTTCCAGACCAGCCGGTAATATGCTGTCTGCAGGCAAAGCATGGTCAAAAACGCAATCGGGTAGCTGGCCCAGATGCCGTTGATGCCAAAGCGGTTGCTCAAGGCCCAGGCCGCCGGAATC
>JANMCB010000458.1:0-8315 GCA_031360805.1 Rhodoferax sp. | reverse complement strand
GTGGCGACAGTACAGTCGCTATGGCGTGCGAAGCACATTGAGTTGCCACTGCAAGACGCTTACTTTCAGCAGCTTTTGCGCCAACGGCGCGGTGGGCCCGCGTCAGTCATCGTTTTTCCGCACGCCGCAGCGCCCGATAACAAGGGTTTTTTGACACTTCGCAATCTGTTGGCACGGGAGTACGGCGACGATGTGCAAATTACTTTGAGCGATGTTGTACGCCTGGGTGACGAAGAGCAGGCCGGGCGCGCCACGACAGCAGAATTGCAATTGGTCTGGGTGCAGCTTGGCGCAACCCCTGAAGCGGAATCCCACGGCCGGTTGCTACAGGCATTGCGCAAAGCCGCCCCTGGTGCTGCACTGGTATTGATTGGCGACGAGTCGGACTTTGCTCGTCGTTTTGCTGCCGTGCCTTCCCGTCTTGTTGAACGCAGGAGCGCCTGGAAGCAGTTGGCTGACTCAAACGGTGTCGGATTCCTGTCGTTGGACAGTGCGCATTGCGACACTGCCCAGGCAGACGCGGCTTTGAAACAGGCGTTCTCCAGATGACGGCATCGTCAACGGTAGCCATCAGTCTGGTGTCCCACACCAACGCCGGAAAGACAACGCTGGCCCGCACGTTGCTGCAGCGTGATGTGGGTGAAGTGCGCGATGCGCCACACGTGACCGAGTTCGCCGAAGACCATTTACTGCTTCGTTCCGACGCGGGTGACGAGCTGCGCCTGTGGGACACCCCCGGCTTCGGGGACAGCGTGCGCCTGGTGCGGCGTTTGCGAGGCCAGGGCAACCCATTGGGCTGGTTTTTGAGCGCGGTGTGGGACCGTTGGCGCGACCGCCCGTTTTGGGCAAGCCAGCAGGCACTGCGCCATGTGCGGGATCAAGCGGATGTTGTGCTCTACCTGGTCAATGCAGCCGAGTCGCCTGAGGCTGCTGGCTATGTTGAGCCTGAAATGGACCTGCTGGATTGGGTCGGCAAGCCTGTCGTCGTTTTGTTGAATCAGCTCGGTGCGCCCAGACCCGAAGCCGAAGAGGGTGAGGACCTGGCGCGCTGGCGCCGGCATCTCTCAGGTCACCGAAACCTGATCGGCATTCTGCCGATGGATGCCTTCGCGCGGTGCTGGGTGCAAGAGGCCCACCTGCTAAATGCAGTCGCGGCCGCCCTGCCAGCTTCAAAGCAGGACAGTATGGATCGACTGCGCGGGACATGGCAGCGGCTTCGGCTTGACACCTTCGAGCGATCAATGGCTACGCTGGCAAGCAGTCTCGCTCGCACCGCGACATCGCGGGTTGAAGTGAAGGGTGGCGCAGGTTTCGGGGCTGCTGTCAAACGGCTGGGGTCAACACTGGGCCCATGGCTGGCCGGGAAGCCCAATGACGATGACGCCCCATCGCAGGCGCAAGGCTTGCTGACCGAGCTGCTTGACGCCGAGGTCTGCAACAGCACGGCTGAGTTGATCTTGCTGCACGGTTTGCAGGGGGACGCGCGAGGCGAAATCCTGGCCCGGGTGACCAGTCAGTTTGAGGTGCAGACCCGGGTGGATGAGAGCAAGGCAGCGGTCGTAGGCGGCATGCTTACCGGCGCGCTTGCAGGCCTGAAGGCGGACATTCTTACAGGCGGGCTGACGATGGGCGGTGGCCTTCTTGCCGGTGGGCTGCTGGGCGCATTGGGCGCGGCCGGGCTGGCCCGAGGCATCAATGTGGTGCGCGGCGGTGGTCCGGCTTGGGTCGGGTGGAGTGCCGAGGCGATGACCCCGCTGGTTGAGTCGGCCCTGTTGCGTTACCTGGCGGTAGCGCATTTCGGGCGGGGTCGCGGGCAATGGTCAGAGGGAGAAGCGCCAGTCCATTGGCGCAACGTGGTCACTGCGGCACTGCAACCTCGTCAATTGGGCTTGGCGGCGCTTTGGCAAAGTCGCAGTTCCCACTTTCAAAATGACGGTGATTACGAGCGTCTGGTCGACCGGATCCGGCCCATTTTGCAGGCGGCTGCGCGCGACACGCTAGAGCAGCTTTACCCTGATAGCTGGCCCCAATTTGCTGCGCAGACATCAACCGCCGTGAAGTCAGGATTACAGTCTGGCACGGCAACTCCCCGCTGAGCCGAACTTGCTCAGAAGGTTGCGGGTGTTCTAAGCACGCTTGTGCACTTGCACATCGACAAACATGCCCAGGTAGTCGCCCCCAAAACCGTGCCACGAGCCGCTAACGGGCGAAGCCAGCGTGGCATGCCGCGCTACACCGACGCGAATCAGGTCAGTGCCGCCAATCAGGTTGTTGGTCGGGTCAAATGGTATCCAGCCAGTGCCCGGCAAGTACACCTGCGCCCAGGCATGTGTGGCACCCGCACCCAGGGCCTGGCTTGTGGTGTCGTCCAGCCAGGGCGTGTACAAGTAGCCGGAGACGAACCGGGCCGCGTAGCCCAAATGCCTGATTGCCTCGATCATCAAGGTTGCAAAATCGCGGCAGGTTCCACTTTGCAGGCGCAGGGTTTCATAGGGCGTTTGCACGCCTTCGTCGAACCGTGCACGGTATTGCATGGTGTCGCGAATATGCCGGGTCATCTCTACCAGCAACTGGCGTGAATCGGTCGCGCCACTTTGGTCGATGAACTGGCTGGCCCAGGCCTGCAATGAGCCGTCGGGGTCGTCGTAGTACGGCAGGAAGTAGTGCGACAGGGCAATCTGTTCCTCCGGCTTGTAGTTGACCGGGTAGGTTTGTGCGCGCGGACTTAGCGGTACATCAAGCGCCCGCGTACCCGTATGCTCCACCGAGAACGAACACACTACCTTCAATTCGGTGGACGGCGACTGCGGCTGCACCAGCGCTACAGAATTTGAGTAGGCATCCTGCATCAGCCGGATGTCCACCGGCGTGGGCGTCACCACCAGGTCGGTGGCCAATACGCGCAGGTCGTGGCTGTCGCGCGGACGGAATAGAACTTTGTGCTCGCCCAAGCCTACGGGCTGTGCATATCGGTAATGAGTGGTATGGGTGATATCGAAAAAAACGGACAAATCTGGCTCCAGCAATGGTACTGGCGCCAAGCATGCCAGCCCGCTGTGCTGTGAGTCCATCAGTTGCAGTGCTGATCGTGTGTCGGCCCTGTCCTACCTGCGGCTCCTTACCAGGCCATCTCGAGTAAATCGGTCAACTGGGCGATTGTCGTGATTGGCCGGGGGTTGGTTCGCACCCAAAGGTTGTCTTTGGCGCCATTTGCAATTTGTTCGAATTGCGCGCGGGTCACTTTCAGTTGCGAGAGGCGTGAGGGCAATTCCAGAGACGTGATCAATGCCGACACAGCGGCGGCCGCGTCGCCATCCGAACGCGCCATCGCAGCGGCGATGAGACCCTGTTGCGCCCGAGTCGCTTCCAGGTTGTATCGCATCACGTGGGGCAGCATGACACAGGAAGTGTGACCGTGGCTCATGCCGGTGACTGCGCCCAGTGAATGCCCCAGCCCATGACTGGCGCCGTAGGGCACCCGCAAAATCCCCAGGCCCGCAAGCCAGGCCCCTTGCAGGCATTCCAGCCGGGCGGGCAAGTCGTTCGGATTTGCCTTGACACGCGGCATGGCATTGGAGAGGAGTTTGAGCGCTTGCACCGCTGCGGCTTCGACCAAGGGCGACGGTGCAATCGAACAAATGCCCTCAATCGCGTGGTCAACAGCGCGAATGCCCGTGGAGTGCCACAGCCACTCAGGCGTGGGCAGCGTCGCTTCGGCATCCAGAATTACAGTGGCCGGGCCAATTTCGCGGCCCATGTAGCCATCCTTGACCTGGCGTTCGGTGTCCACGCAGCCACCGAAATTGGAAAACTCGGCCGCGCTCAACGTGGTGGAGACTGCAATCTGCCGGTAGGGCGGCGGTTTGATCGCGGGTGCATGGCGGCTACCGTCAGGGTTGACGCGCAGGTGGAAATCACCAAGTTGGTCAGCTTGAGTCAAGTCATGGGCAAGCGCAATCAGCATCACTTTGACAGTGTCGATCACCGTGCCGCCGCCAACCGAGACGATCAGGTCCGGCTTTGCCGCGCGCGCTGCATCAGCAGCAGCCATCACGCTCTGGCGCGGCGTGTGTTCGCGACATTCGTCGAACGTGCCTACACAGCGGCTGCCCAGTGCGTTTCTGATTTTCGCTACAACATCGGTCTGGCGATTCAAGGTGCGTCCGGTCACGATGAAAAGGCGCTTGGCGCCACGCCGGTTCGCGTCTTCCACCACCGCCTGCGCTGCCGGCGTTCCCCAGATCACGCGGTCCTGCGCAAGAAATTCGTGTAGGCCTGTGTTCATAGCTGCTCCGATCAGTTCAAAAAATCCTGGATCTTGAGTCACCGAGCGTTGCATTCGGGCTCTGGCTTCGGAACCTACTTTAGCGGCTGAAAGTAGCTGGTGCCTGTCGTCCGACAAGTTTTTGCGTCATTTTCCGGCGGGGAATCATCCCAGGTTCAATATCATTGGGTTTTATCTTCAGCCGGAGAAGACCGATGAAACGTGTCGTCAAGAGAGCCGTCAATGAAGGCGGTGCAGTGCAGGGCGAGGGGGACTACAAGTCTGCCGATCGCTACAACAAGTCTGTTCGCTCGTTTGTTGGATCGGGAAAGGTCAGCGAGGCAGCCAAAAAGGCCGCGCCCGAAACCCCTGAAGTCGAGCAGCAGCTCGTAGCCGCCGAAAAGGTGGGCGCCTCGCATTCCAAGGGAGACGATCCCGGCGTCAAGCGAAAAGCCCCGTCAAAACCCTGATTGAAGCGGGTGCCAGTCTCGAAGCTGCAGACTAAGCAGTTTCGAGCATCGCTGCGCGGCGTGGCGCGTGGCTGCCTTTGATCTGAGTACGGTGCATCACGCGACGCGCATTGTTGTCGAAGGCATCGCGCCGGTGCATGGTGGTGCGGTTGTCCCATAACACCAGGTCGCCCAAAGCCCATTTGTGCTGGTATACCGCAGCATCAATGTAGGTCCAGACTTCGTCCAGCAGGCGTTCAGATTCAGCCAGTTCAAGGCCAACGATGTAGGCATTGCGCCTGCGACCCAGGTACAGCGCATGGTCGCCAGAAACTGGGTGTTGCGTTATGGCCGGGTGCGGCGTGCCAACGGAATGCCGGGCGTCGTCGGTTGCAATCAAGCCCATGCGGGCCGAGCCACCAGAATCAAAGGTGCCGTCGTGCTTGATGTCAAGACTTCGCACGCGCTCGGCCAGCGCTGGTGGCATCTTGGCCAAGGCTGCCTTCATGCCACAAAACCAGGTGTCGCCGCCCACCGCTGGAATTTCCAGCGAATACAGCATGGACGCGTCAGGCGGTTCGGCCGAATAGCTCATGTCGGTATGCCACGCCGCTTCACCATCACCCAAGGCTCCAATTGGCTCGCCTTTGGCGTCCAGTACGTTGGACACGACGTAAACCTCCGGATAGCCTATTGGCGATTTGCGCCCCGCCCCTTGATTCGGTGGCGAGTCCAACGCACCAAAATGGCGTGAAAACCGCAGCAAATCATCATCAGTCAAATTTTGGTTGCGAAATAGCAACACATCATGACGGTACCAGGCAGCCTTTATTGCATGGATGTCGGCCTCGCTTGAGCGCGGCAGGTCGATGCCTCTGACTTCCGCACCGAGTCTTCCAATCGGTAGAACTTCAATTTTGGTGGCTGTTGTCATTCAATGTTCCTCTTGATCAAGTCGCTGCTTTGACAGTCACGGATAACTCCGGTCGATCACTATCACTTTTTGATGCGGGCAATGGCTGTACGTATTGTTACGAGGGAGTTTAGCGTGCGTAATTGCAATTGAGGCAGGGTTTGAGACGCGCTTCCCTGATAGATTGCTGCAGTGCCAAATTGTTCACAGTTAGTGTGCACCTGACCGTGCGAAAATGCTGCGTCAGCAACTTCCGACCGACCTCCTACAACTGTCTGCTGTGTGTTCGGCGATTGGCGATAAGCCAAACCTATTGATTCAAGGAACCGGCAATGGCAGACATGTTTTTGATACTGTGTATCGTTTTGAGTGCGTACTTTATTCGCGGCATTACTGGTTTTGGCTCAGGTTTGATTTCAGTGCCTTTGCTGGCACTGTCGCAGCCATTGCAGTTTGCCATTCCGCTGGTCTTGGCGCTTGATTTCACAGCATCCATGGCGCTGGGCGGTATCAACCGCAAAATGGTCGATTGGGGAGAAATCAAATACTTGCTGCCGGCCGGTTTGGTCGGTGCCAGCTTAGGCGCATTGGCTCTATTGAAGCTGCCGACGACACCAATTTTGGTGACCTTGGGTGTGTTCACAATGTTTTTTGGGTTCCGCAATATTTTTGGAATGCAGCCCAACGAGAAAATCTCGCAAATGTGGGCTTTGCCTGCCGGGTTTGCCGGCGGTGCTGCAGGTGGCCTCTTCGGCGCCGGCTCCCCCCCCTATGTCATGTATTTGACGCGTCGTTTGCTGGACAAGGGCGTCATGCGCGCCACTTTTTCTTGTTTGATTGCAATTGATGGCGGATTCAGGCTGGGGTTGTTTCTGTTTGCGGGCTTGCTCAGTGACCCGAGACTTCAATTGACTTATGCAGTTGCCCTCATTCCGATGGCGCTTGGCCTCTACAGCGGCAACAAAGTTCACCTGGACATGACCAGCGAGGGAATGTTGAAGGTGGTTGGCGCATTGTTGGTGATCAGCGGTGCTTTGCTATTCTTGAAAGCAGCGGTTTGAAACCGTCCCCTAGTTCGTTTACTTTTCATAAAGTTACCTATGACAATTAGATTCATTTCAAAAACTGCGGCGCGCTTGACCGCCATTCTTGCAATGGCCACTGCCTTCACTTTGCCGCAGCTTGCCACTGCGCAGCAAAAACCCTATGCCTTCAATGTGTTGAGCCAGCGCAGCATAGCCTTGACGGCACAATATTGGAACCCCATCCTGACTTACGTCAGTGCGAAAAGCGGGGTGCCGCTTGAGCTGAAATTGGCCAAAACTGCCAAGGATGGAAATGCTCTGGCAGAGAAAGGTGCCTATGACTTTTTGTACACCAACCACTTTTTCACGCCGGAGCGTGACAAGCTGGGCTATCGGGTCATCGCCCGTCCGGCCGGGCCAGGCATTCGGTCTCAAATTGTGGTCCCTGCAGATTCGCCTGCACAGTCACTGGCTGACCTGAATGGAAAGGACGTCGCCTTTGTCTCGCCCGACGGCTTCACGGGATATTGGCTGTCTCTGGACGCCCTTTTGGCTGCGAACGTGAAGGTGAATGTCGTGTTCACTGGAAACCAGGAAGCTTCGTCAGCCCAATTGCAGATCAAGAAAGTCGCCGCTGCCGGGGTTAACAGTACGATCATGGCGCGCTATGGTCGCCGCGAGTCGTTTGAGTACCGTGCGTTGTGGACCTCCGAGATTTTTCAGGACCTTTGCATCATGGCAAACCCGAGAGTTCCGGCCGACAAGGTAACCGCAGTTGCCAAAGCATTTGTAGGGATGATCAATGACCCTCAGGGCAAGAAGATCCTCGAAGATGGTGCGGAGTTGCTCAAAAGTAAAGGCGAGCTGGGCTTTGTGATTTCTGAAAACCGCGATTACGACAACTACCGGGCCTTCTACCGGCAAACCTTGGTCAAATAGGTGCAAGTCGGACAAGTACAGGTCAAACAGGTCAGCTGACCTCAATGTTGCGGGAAAACCAAACTATGCGCATATTCAATTTTTGGGCGGGGTGGGGGCTGATTTCACGTCTCATGTTTGCCGTGGGGCTCGCCGTCGTTGTGGGTGGTAGCGTGCAGACGTTCCTGTTTATCGCCGAGGGTGCTACTGAGAACTCAGCCCGCCTGAAGCGCGAATTGACGGAAACCCTGACCTTTATCGCGCCGCTGGTGGCCGATCAGGCGCTGGTGGGTGAGTACGCAGCGATCGATCAACTTGTCAAAAAACAGGTCACCAAGGGTGAGCTTGACCTGATTGAATGGGTCGACAAGGAAGGCCGAAAACTCGTTGCCCAAGATAAGCCGGACGTCCTGGTGGCGCCGGCTTGGTTCGTTCGCTTCACGGGCATTGAGAGTGCTGAGGAAACCATCGAAGTAACCACCGGTGGCGTTGGGTACGGCAAGCTTCTGGGGCGAATGACGCCCGTCAAGTCGCAAAACCGGCTTTGGTTGCAGTTTGTGAAGCAATTGCAGATCGTTGCCGCAACACTTTTCCTGATGCTGCAGTTCATCTGGCTGATCTTTCGCGGCAACCTGGGAACCCTGCGCAGTCTCGCCGAAAGTGCTAACCGCTTTAGCCAGGGCGACCGTTCGGCGCGTATCAAACCTGAAGGTGCGCCGGAAGTCCGGTTGGCGGCTGAAGCATTC
>JANMCB010000449.1:0-8958 GCA_031360805.1 Rhodoferax sp. | reverse complement strand
CGGGCTGTGCGGCGCAGGCCGATCAGTCGCACAATCAAACCCCTATCAACGTCGAAGGACACTGGCATGCCAGCAAACCTGGAACTCGCGCCCGAACTTGAAGTTTCGCAGTGGTTCAATGCAGACGGGCCGTTGTCTCTGGCGGGTCTGCGCGGGCGTGTGGTGGTGGTGCATGCGTTTCAGATGTTGTGCCCCGGCTGCGTGATGCACGGAACGCCGCAGGCCGTCAAAATCCACCAGGCGTTTGACCGCGAAGACCTGGTGGTGCTGGGCCTGCACACAGTATTTGAGCACCACAGTGTGATGGGCCCAGAGGCGCTGAAGGTCTTCATGCACGAATACCGCATTCCGTTCCCGGTGGGGGTGGACCGCGCCGTGCCGGGCAGCCCGGTTCCTGCGACGATGCAACGCTACGCCTTGCGTGGCACGCCCAGCCTGATGGTGATTGGCCGCGACGGCACGCTGCGCCTGAACCACTTTGGCAGCCTGGACGACTTGCCGCTGGGCGCGCTGTTGGGGCAGTTGGCGTCAGAGCCGGCGGGGTGATTGCAGAGGCGTCAGTGATGGTGCCCATGCGCACCATGCACATGCCGGTGCTCAATCTCTTCGGGGATGGCGGTGCGAACGTCGGTGACTTTCAGGTTGAAGCGCAGCGCCATGCCCGCCCACGGGTGATTGGCGTCCAGGTGCACGGTGTCGCCCTTGATTTTCATGACGTTGAAGACGGTCTCGCGGCCATCTTCGGCGCGGCCCTTGATTTGGCCACCGACCTTCACACCCGGCGGAAAGTCGCGCCGCGCAATGGTTTGCACCAGGCTTTCGTCGCGCAGGCCAAAGGCGTCTTCTGGCTGCAGGTCCAGCGTGGTCTGGTAACCCTTTTGCTGGCCGTCCAGCGCCGCTTCAATTTTGGGCAAGGTGTTGTCGTAGCCCCCATGCAGGTAGGCCATGGGTTCCTTCACTTCGTCAATGAGCTTGCCACTGGCGTCAGAGATTTTGTAGTGCAGGGTAACGACGGTGTCTTTTTCAATTTTCATGGTGCGGGCTGTGGTCTGGATGGATTGAGCGGCAAGAGCCGGTGGGACGATTCTCGCCGCGCTGGCGCGCGGTTTGGGCAGGCTCATCAGGTGGACCTGGAAATACTATAATATTAATAGCAAACTTTGTATATAATCCGAGGGATAGAGGCCTATTTTATCGGTTTTTTTGGATTTTCGATGATTTTTTTGACGAAAATTAACCTGCAGGTTAATTATTTCGCAAAAATCCAGCCCATTCGACACTTTCCCCAGGCGCTCGCCCGTAAAATCTTCAGCCATGGAAATCCGCCGCCTGACCCCCGCAGACGCACCCGCTTACCGCGAAGTGCGGCTGCGCGCGTTGCGGGATCACCCCGAGGCGTTCAACTCCAGCTTTGAGGAAGAGGCGCTCAAACCGCCTGCGTATTCGGCCGAGCGTCTGGGCGATGCGTCACCGGCCATTTATTGGGGTGCTTTTGCAAACGGCGAACTGGTCGGCACCGTGGGCCTTGACCGCGAAACGCGCTTTAAAAACCGCCACAAGGCGAGCGTGATTGGCATGTACGTGGCGCCAGAAGTTGCCAGACAGGGGGTGGGCCGGGCGCTACTGGCCGCCTTGCTGGCACAGGCGCGTGCCCTGCAACTGGAGCTGCTGGTGCTGACCGTCACCGAGGGCAACCAGGGCGCACAGCAGCTTTACCTTCAGGCCGGTTTTAAATCGTTCGGGCGGGAGCCTCGGGCCATCAAGGTCAATCACCAGTACTTTGACAAAAACCACATGGCATTGGCGCTGTGACCGCTCTTCTGAAAATTGGCATCAGTGCCTGCCTGCTGCACCCGGACCCGGCGCGTGACGCTTATGCGCCCAAGACCTTGCAGTACATCGAACAGTCCACCGCACAGTGGGTGCGCTCGGGCGGTGCCTTGCCGGTGATGGTGCCCGCGCTCGTCAAAGACGCCGGCTCGTTGACGGATGCATTCGCTGACTATGCACAGTGGCTGGATGGCCTGGTGCTGCATGGCGGTGCCGATGTCTGGCCCGGCCACTATGGCGAAACCGCCTTAGAGCCGCATTGGGCGGGCGACCGAACGCGTGACGACTATGAAAAGGCGCTGGTGAAGGCCTTTGTGGCCGCCGGCAAACCGGTGTTCGGCGTGTGTCGCGGGCTGCAATTGATCAATGTTGCGTTCGGCGGCACGCTGTACCAGGATATTCCCACGCAACAACCGCAGGCCGCTCGGCACCGCGACCATGGCGCTTTTGACATGAATTTTCACCAGGTCGAAATCGTTGCTGAAACGCGCCTTGGCAGCCTGTTGATGAACGCCAAAAGCCACAAAATCAACAGCATTCACCACCAGGGCATCAAAGACCTGGCGCCCGGGTTTGTGGTGGAAGCACGCTGCCCCGAAGACGGCATGGTCGAAGCCATTCGCCGCACCGGGCCAGGCTTTGTCGCGGCGGTACAGTGGCATCCAGAATTCCACCATGCCGACCTCGGCACGCTGGACGACACGCCGGTGCTGCTGGACTTTCTGGCGGCAGCGCGGCATGCCCGAACCACACAGAACCCAACCGGCGCAGGTTCAACAACCTGACCATCAAGCGGCTGCGTTGACAGCCTGAGTCGTTGCACCGGCGCAGCGCCTGGGCGGCCGCGCGGGTTACAAGTTGCAACACTTGCTCCAATTTTGATGGCAAACTTTCCTCCATTTGGGGGACGTGCGCGCTTGCATGCTGCGCCAAACTGTAGAAGAATGAACTCTTTTGGCTGGGGAAGGTATGCAACTTAACCATTGCGAACTGGAATTCCGCATCGAATGGCTGGACCTGGGCCGGTATTTCGTTACGGCGCGTTTCAGCTACCCGGCCCGTGACCTGGAAGACCAGTTGCTCGAACCGTTTGAGATCAACATCGACACCGAGAAACTCAAGCTGTTGGGCGCCGACCCGCTGGCCTACGGGCAGCAACTGAGCGACATGCTGTTTGGCCCGCCTGGCAGCAAGGTGTACCAGGCCTTCGACACCGCGCGAAATCTGGCCGCAGCCCAGACCAGCTTGCGCATTCGGCTGGCCATTCAAAGCAGCGCACCCGAGCTGCATTCGGTCCGCTGGGAACTGCTGGTTGACCCGATCAACCACCAGCCATTGCTGTTGCAGGAAAACCTCTGGTTCTCGCGCTTTCTCTCTTCGCAGGACTTCAGCCCGCGCCCCGAGCTGGACAACGATTTTCTCAAGGCGCTGGTGGTGGTGGCCAGCCCCAACGACCTCGCCAGCAAGTGGCAATTGGGTGCCATCGACAAACCCCAGGAAGTGCAACGCGCCATGACATCGCTGGCCGAAGGTGGACGCACGGCGGCACGGCGAATCGTGCCCACGGCGCTGGTGGGTGGTGCCACGCTGTACAACATTGCCACCGCCCTGCACACCCATTGCTATGACGTGCTTTACCTGGTTTGCCACGGTGCACTGATCGATGGCCACGAGCCGCGCCTGCTGTTGGAAGCCGACAACGGCACCGGCCATTCGATTGCCGGGCAAGAGCTGGTCGAGCGCCTGCGCGACCATGGCGAACAGCCAAGCCTGGTGATCCTCGCGTCATGCGAAAGCGCTGGCAACCAGCAAGACGGCGTGCTCAGTGCGATTGGGCCGCGCCTGGCGGCTGCCGGTGTTCCCAGTGTGATCGCGATTCAGGGCAAGATCACCACCGATACCGCCGCCATGTTCATGACCCGGCTGCTGCGGGAGGTGGCCAACACGGGCCAGATTGACCGCGCCATGGCGATCGCGCGCAGTGAAATCCGCGCGCGCCCGGACTGGTGGATGCCGGCCCTGTTCATGCGCCTGAAAACCGGGCGGCTATGGGCCGCTAATCAGGAGCGCCGCGATGACTTCGTAAAATTGAAGGCCCTGGTCACCGACATCAGCGACGGCCAGTTTGTGCCGATTTTGGGCCCAGGCCTGGTTGAGTCGGCGCTGGGCTCCACCCGCAACATGGCGCGAAGGTGGGCCGAGCAGTATGAGTTCCCGCTGGCCCCGCGTGACCGGGACGACCTGGCCCAGGTGGCCCAATATCTGGTGTACCGGCAAAGCCGCCGCTACGCCGTCGCCGAGCTGCGCAAGTACCTGATCACGCAAATCCGGGAAAGCTATAGAAATGAACTCGATCAAGCCGGCCAGCTCGAAGGGCGCGATTTTCTGAACTGCGAAGTGCAGGAGGGGCTGCTCAACGAGCTGATGCTGCATGTGGGCCGGGCACAGCGCAAGACCGACCCGGCCGATGTGCACCGGCTGCTCGCGCGTCTGCCGGCCAAGGTGTTCGTGAACGCCAACCGCGACAATTTCCTGCGCGACGCGCTGATTGAGCAGGGCAAGCGGCCGCAGGTTCAGCTTTGCACCTGGAAATCGGTCAATGACATGCCCAAGCAGATTGGCCCGGAAATTCCCAAAACCTATGTGCCAAGCGTCGAGAACCCGCTGGTGTTTCACGTCTTTGGCAACCTGGAGTATCCCGACAGCCTGGTGCTGACCGAGGACGATTACTTCGATTTTTTGACTGCCGTTACCCGCGCCGAAAGCCTGAAAAAACTGCGCATCCCGAGTGTCGTGACAAGTGCTTTTGCAGCCTCGGGCTGGCTGCTGTTGGGATTCCAGCCGGACGATTGGGATTTCCGGGTGCTGCTCAGCGCCATCCTGAAACAGCCCGGCAACCGTCAGGGCGAAGACTGCGTGCGGGTTGCGGTGCAGATGAATCCGACCGAGGGATTGCTGATCGACCCGGACCGAGCCACCCAATACGTTGCGAGCTTCTTTCAGGCGCAGGGCAGGATGATGACTTTTTGGGGCACGCCCGGAGCCTTCATGAGCAAGCTGATGGCGCAGTGCGAGGCTGACGGCATCATCTTGCCCGAAGCGGCTGCGGTAGCGCTGGCCGCCATCATTGACCCGGTGCCGACCGACTGACCCACACACAGCACACAGCATCAGGCAGCCCCAAGTGAACACCGACAAGCCAGCCAGCCACAACCCTTATGTGGGGCCGGTGCCGTTTGTGGAAGGTCAACACCTGTTCGGGCGCGAAACTGATTTGCAGCTGCTCAGTGACCTGCTCATTGCCAAACGCATTGTTTTGATGATTTCGCCCTCGGGCGCGGGCAAGACATCGCTGATTCAGGCAGCCTTGCTTCCGCAAATCAGAAAGCACTTTGACACCCTGCCGGTGGTCCGCCTGCACCATGCCCGGCAGGCCAGCGCACCGGGTGTCAACCACTACGTGCTGACAACGCTGCAGGCGCTTGAATCGCGGCTCGACTTGGCGTTTCGCCAGCCGCCAGAGGCGCTTGCGGGGATGACACTGGCCCAGTACTTCCGTACGCTGACGCTGGTCAAAGACGCGAAAGGACGCACCCGGTTCCCCTTGCTGGTGTTCGATCAGTTCGAAGAACTGTTCACATTGAACCGCTCGGACTGGCAGGCCAAGAAAGACTTCCTGATGCAGCTTGGGGAGCTTCTGGGGGGCGACTCGGATTCCCAGAGCGAGGACGAAGTCATCGACAACACCCAGAAAGTGCCGCCGGTGTGGGCGCTTTTGGCCATGCGCGAAGACCACGTGGCCGAACTGGAACCCTACCTGGACAAAATACCCACTGGCCTGGCTTACCGGTACCGCTTGCTGCCGCTGGAGGCAGAACAGGCCCTGGAGGCCATTCACAAGCCCGCGCCGGAAAATTTCCCGATGGCGCCGGCTGCGGTGCTGGTGGACGACCTGCGTCAGGTGCTCAGAAGTGGTCTTGGGCCAGATGCCGCAGAAGTCCCCCTGGGCCGGTTTGTTGAACCCTTGCTGCTGCAAGTGGGTTGCTTGCGGCTATGGGAACAAATTGTGGTGGGCAAGCAGCGGCCGATTGCCGTGACCGATGTCGCGTCATCCCATGCCAACAGTGAAATCGATTCAGCCTTGGCGGACTACTACGCTGACGAGGTGGCGCAGGCGGCGAAGTTCGGCAACATCCGCCAGCGCGTGCTGCGCGACTTTATAGAGAGCAAGCTGCTTTCACGCAGCGGCGTGCGAACCCGTGCCCTGCGCGACCCGGTGCAGCTCGGTGAGTTGGATGCGGCATTGGGCAAGCTGATTGACCGGCACATCCTGCGCACCGATATTTCAGGTGATCGCGAGTGGATCGAACTGTCGCATGACCGCCTGGTCGATCCGGTGTGCGCCAACAACCAGGCGTGGCGTGAGGCGAACCTCTCGTTGCTGCAAAAGCAGTCGAAGCTCTGGAAGGACTCCGGACGCCCGGCGGACTTGCTGTTTGCAGGCGAAAAGCTCGACGAGGCGCAGCGTTTTGCGGACGCCAATGCGGATGATCTGGTGACGGTTGACCGGGACTTTCTGGAGGAGTCGAACAAGCTGCGGGCGCGGCGGCTGGAAGAGAAGAAAAACCAGGAAAAGATTGCCAGCATGAACCTGCGCCTGATGAAGCAGCGCTTCTGGCTGGGTGCCTGCATGATCACGGCAGCCATCGCCGGTGGCTGGGTTTTCAAGTCCAAACAGGAGCTTGCAACTGCGAATTTGCAGTTGGAAGCTTCGACCAAAGCGATTGAGGAATCCAAAAGGAGTCTGCAAAAGGAGTACGTTGAATCACGCTTCAAGGAGGCCGCCTTGCTGGTGCGTGACGACAACCCGACCGACGGCCTGACCCTGCTGGTCAAAACCAATGAAGAGATCAACAGGCTCCACATCAAGGGCACTGAAGGTGCGTTTGACAAGGCGCTGATTCGGGTTCTGGGGCGTCTGCCTCCGGTTGAGGCCCGGCTTGGGCAGCACGAGGGCATCGTAAAGGCGGTCGCTTTTGGAAACTCCGGCGTTCAGGTGCTCTCGGGCGGCTGGGACGCGAAGCTCTGGCTGTGGTCAACGGCTTCCGTCGAGCCGACCGCGGCAGTGGCTGGGCAGCCGCTGGCCGGGCACTCGGCCAAAGTCAGCGCGGTGGCCACCAACGATGTCGCCAAGCTGGCCGTTTCAGCCGACGAAGACGGCAACATCGTGCTTTGGAAGACCGAAGGCGCCAACGCGGGCCAGGCGTCCAAATTCACCTGGCGGCTGACCCGCGAGGCCTCGCCAAGCATTGAACCAGACGCCGCCACCGGCCTTGCGGCCATGGCCGGCAGCGCCCCGGACGCTCCAAAAACTGAAGTTCGGGCACGGATCACAAGCCTTGCATTGAACACCGACGGCACATTGCTTGCGGTGTCCAGCAGAGACAAGAAGATCGGGTTGTGGAATGTATCTGTGCCCACCAAGCCCAGACTTGTCGCGCTTTTCGGTAGCGCCTACCACCTGTCTGAAATCCAGCAGGTTGTTTTTATCAAGGACGGGCCGGATCGGGGCAAGATGGTCACGGCAGACTGGGATGGCAAAGTTGGCATCTGGAGCGGCAGCCCGGCATTGGCCGCCAAGCCGGAGACCGCCCTGAAGATATCCGAACCCATGGCGATCCTTGCGCTGGCCGTCAGCCCTGACGGCAAATGGATCTTTGCAGGAGACCGGCTTGGCGACCTGCACCTTTGGGCGGTACGCTCAAACGAAAGTGGTCGGCTCGATACGCGGGTCATGAAGAAGCAGTCGCGCGGGCGCATCAATGCCATGGCGTTTTCGGCAGACGGCAACTCGCTGTTCTGTGTGGGCGAAGACAGCGTGCTCATTCGCTGGAACCTGCCGCCCGAGCCTGCCAACGTTGCGGCGATTGTCCAGGGCATCAAGGTCTCGCGCTTTCCGGGATGGGATGAAAAGCTGTACAGCATTGCAACCCATCCCACGCGGGAAGGTGTGGTGGTCATCGGCGGCAGCAAGGGGGTCATGCTGGTTGACACCACACGGCCCAGCCAGCTCGTGAGGCCAATTCTGGGCGATGGCATTCCGTCGCAAACCTGGCTTGGCCTGGCCGCATCCGGCGACCTTGGCTCGGTGCTGGCGCTGGGGCCAGACGCCAGGACGGTGCATATCCTCAAAAAGTCGGCCGATCAATACCAGCCGGTGTCGCCCACGCTTTTAACACCGGCCAGGGTAGACGGACTGGCCTCGACCCGCAGCGGCTCCTACTTTGCGGTGCAAACCTGCTCGGGCGAGGTGCAGATGCGCGCCAGCATTGAGTCGCAGGATGGCCGGTGGTTCACTGTGCAACCGGCGGGCGCGCTGGCCAAGAAGTGCTTCTTCAAAAACGCGCTGGCTTTTGCCCCCACTGGAATGTTGCTGGCAGGCGCCAGTGGCCCGTTTGTCAGGCTGTGGAGCAAAGTGGGAAATGGCAATGACGGCGAACCCAGTGGCTGGAGGCTCGAGAGCGAAAAACGCTTTGACAAGGACGTGGTCTCGATTGCGTTCAATGCCAGCGGAAACCTGCTGGCTGTGGGTGGTCTTACCAACTGGATGGAAGTCTGGCAGGTGGTTGGAAACCGGATTGGCGACTTGGTGGTCGCCAAAAAGGGAACATTGCCGACGCAGGTGCTGGCCCTGGCTTTCAGCACTGACGGTCAAACGCTGGTGTCGGCAACGGAAAACCTGGAACTCACTGCCTGGTTGGCGTCTGACCTGAAAACGCGGAGTTCGCTGGGCGAATTGCACGAACGCGCGGTTGACAACATCGTGGTTGGCCAGCGGGATGGTGTGCAGACCCTCTTTTCAGTAGACCGCGAGGGCCAGCTGGTTGCCTGCTTTGACCAGTTGGCCAACGCCAACTGCACCCGGCTCGGGCGTCCGTTTGGCAGCCCGATCAATGGCATGGCAGTGAGTGCTGATGGCGCTACGCTGATCGTTGCGGGGCCGGGGTTGTTCGTATGGAATCTCAACCGCAAGGATATGCTGGGCACAGTCAAGCGTCTGGCATCGGAAGGGCGATGAATGCCGGACATACCAGACGATGACGCAACAGTTTCAGACACCGATTTGGT
>JANMCB010000407.1:0-4248 GCA_031360805.1 Rhodoferax sp. | reverse complement strand
GTTGGCACCAACCGCTATAGAGGGTTGATCAGAATTGCCCGTTGCAAGCTGTCCAATGTTGGTGAAATTCACGCCGCCATCAATGCTCCGCAGAACCTCAATGCTTAGTGCGGAAGCACCAAAACGGGTAAGGAACAGGTTCCCGTTGGAGTCCCAAGCCGTTTGAACGTCACCTCGAGATGCCGTGCTCAAGTTACTGGTACGCCAGGTTACGCCACCATCGGTGCTGTAGCGCCCCACGTTAGATATCGTGTCTGACGCGAATAATTGGTTGGTGTTCAGCGGATTCACCGAAATGGTCGTCTCCTGATTCCGTCCAACTTGCTGACTTATATTGACATTTGGCCCAACCACGAGGCCTGCTTCGGCATTGCTGACGATCAACAGGCCGACGCACAAGCCTGTGTACAGTTTTCGCATGGTGGAGACGCTGTGGGGCAGTTTTTTGGTCATCTTGATGTCCGTTGTGGGTAGGCCGGTATTGGTTAGCGAAAAAATTTGTGTTGAGTTGTATCAGCAAGACTCGGGCCAATTACAAAAAAAATGGATTTACCCAATTAAATCAACACTGCTCGGCGTAATTTTGTGGCGCAGATTCTTATGGATGTAAATTAAACCGACAGACTTTGTTCAGATTGCCTTTCAAAATCTTGCTCAGCACCTACTAGTCGCGACGTTGTGTGAGGCGAAGAGCGGGCAGCGTGGATCGGCCGCGCTGGTGATTGCGCAGGGGATCATGCGCCTGATGGGTTTGGCGGGCTTGGCGCCGGGCGAGAAGACAAGCCTGGCCCACCTGGCACACAAGATCTACCCTTACCTGCTGCGCGGCGTGCCGGTGCTGCGGCCCAACCAGTTCTGGAGTACGGACAGAAGTGGCTCGGTTCACCTGAACAAGCTTTTCCCGAAAGATAAGTGGAGCCATGGCGGGTAATGGTGCAGGGGAATGCGCCTGAATCATCGGCACAGGCACCCTGGGCACCCCAGAAGTCGCCCGTTTGCGGTGAAATCGAAAAGCTATTTCCCGAGAGTTGAGGCCTCACAGCTGGGCTTGTCCAACAACCGGGTTGGATCGTGGCTTCGCACGATCTAACCCTATTCGCTTTAGGCAGCATTCGTGAGGTGGGCGGGACGAGGGACTGCCGGTCTCGCGCGCCGAACGGAACGTCGTTAGACAGCGAGAGCCGCGATTGCGAGAGTGGGTTAAAGCGTGGGTAGTTATATCTAGAAAATAAAAAACCCTAAGTAATTCAATTACTTAGGGTCATATTCTGGCGGAGAGGGTGGGATTCGAACCCACGGTACCTTGCGGTACGCCTGATTTCGAGTCAGGTACATTCGGCCACTCTGCCACCTCTCCAAGCGTGCAATTGTAGCAGCGAGGTCAGGCTTGGGCGGCGTGTGTATGCGCTCAATCCGTTGCCTGCAACAGCCGTATAGCGCGTTCAACATCGGTCAACGTCGCGCCTTCACCCAAGGCGACCGTTGCGGTCTGGATATAGTCGCCAACTGCGCTATGGCCGGATAGGAGGTGTGGCACCAAACCGCCTGCCTCTTTGGGTGATTTGAAGCCGATGCTTTGCAGCAGTAGGCGGCCCTGAGGGTCAACCAATTTGACGAAAAACCTGCCGTCGGCCTCGCGGTATTGCTTGAAGCTGGGCAAGGCGGTTTTGGTGGCCTTGGCGGCTTTCACACCACTGGTTTGCCGCAGGTCCCGCAACCCCACGGCCTGACGCAGGCGCGCCGCAAAGGGTGCCGACAGGGCGCGTGCCTTTTGGGCACCTGCCAGCAGGATGGTTTCGATCTTGCCGGGGTCGTTCATGAGTGCCTGGTAGTGCTCGCGCATGGGGGCCAGTTCGCGGTCAACGCGCTCAAACAAAACTTGCTTGGCATCCGCCCAGCTGATGCCGTCGGCGTAGGCTTGGCGTAGTGCGGCGGTTTCGGCTTCGCTGGAGAAGGCCTGGTAAATTTGATACAACGCCGAGCCCTCAACCTCCTTGGCTTCGCCCGGGGCACGCGAATCAGTCACGATGCCTGCGATCAGCTTCTTGAGTTCCTTGGCTGTGGCGAACATGGGAATGGCGTTGTCATAGCTCTTGCTCATCTTGCGGCCATCCAGCCCTGGCAAGGTGGCGACTGACTCTTCAATAGCGGCCTCAGGCAACGTGAAATGGTCGCCTGAACCGTCGTTGTAGCGGTGATTGAAACTGCTGGCAATGTCGCGTGCAATTTCAATGTGCTGGACCTGGTCTCGCCCCACGGGCACCTTGTGCGCGTTGAACATCAAAATGTCCGCGCCCATGAGCACCGGGTACATGAACAGGCCGGCTGTGATGTCGGCCTCGGCGTCATCGCCCGCTGCGAGGTTTTTGTCCACGGCCGCCTTGTAGGCATGGGCGCGATTGAGAACACCTTTGCCGGTAACGCAGGTCAATAGCCAGGTGAGCTCGGAAATCTCGGGGATGTCGGATTGCCGGTAAAACGTGACGCGTTCGGGGTCCAGCCCGGCCGCCAGCCAGCTTGCGGCAATCTCCAGGGTAGAACGCTGGATGCGCGCCGGGTCGTCAATCTTGATCAGCGCATGGTAGTCGGCCAGAAAGTAAAAGCTCTCGACGTCGGCGCGCTGGCTGGCTTGCACTGAAGGGCGAATCGAGCCGACATAGTTGCCCAGGTGCGGCGTGCCGGAGGGCGTGATGCCAGTGAGAAAACGAACGGGTTTCATGGATTCTGCAAAAGTTGTTCAGGCGGCAATGAGGCGTGGATCAGCTTTGGTGGGCTAGCGGGCCAGCCATGCCAGCGGGGTCAGCACGATGTCCAGAAAACCATAGGTCAGCGCCATCAGGGGCTGCATCCACAATTTGCTGACGATACCCGCCAGCACCAGCGCCATGACGATAAAGAAACCCCAAGGCTCAATGCGCGACACCAGCTCGGCCTGACGGTAGGGCAGCAGACCGACCAGAATGCGGCCCCCATCGAGCGGCGGCAGCGGAAACAGGTTGAACACAAACATCACCACATTGACCAGCATGCCCCCTTGGCACATCTTGATGAAAAAGGGTTCGCTCAAGCCCGCGCCCAGCAGCAAGTACAACAGCACGCCCCACAGAACTGCCTGCGCCAGGTTGGCACCCGGGCCCGCCAGGGCGACCCAGATCATGTCGCGCTTTGGGTTGCGCAAATTGCCAAAACGCACCGGCACCGGCTTGGCATAGCCGAACAAAAAGGCGCCTGAGGTGGCGAAATACAGCATCAGTGGCATCAGGATGGTGCCCACCGGGTCGATGTGCTTGAGCGGGTTCAGCGTCACGCGCCCCAGCACATAGGCGGTGTCGTCACCCAGCCGGCGAGCCGCATAGCCGTGCGCGGCCTCGTGCACGGTAATGGCAAACAGCACCGGCAGGGCGTAGATTAAAACGGTTTGAATCAGGTTGGCGACGTCCATCGATGAATTGTCTCAGAGTGTCAAAGTGCGCAGCGTGTGATTGGGGGTGCTACAGGCCCAGTGCGGACACATCGCCGCCACCGGCTCGAATCACCACCGGGTCGCCGCCCGTGAGGTCAACCACGGTGGTGGGCTCCAGCGGGCAGGCACCCGCGTCGATCACGGCGGCGACGTCATGCTCATACCGCGCGCGAATGTCCTGCGCGTCATTCAAGGGTTCGGTCTCGCCACGCGGAATCAGGGTGGTGGCCAGCAGGGGGCCGTCATGCAGCGCCAGCAGTTCCTTCAAAACCTTGTGGTCCGGCACGCGCAGGCCGATGGTTTTGCGCTGCGGGTGGCTCACACGGCGGGGCACTTCCTTGCTGGCTTCCAGAATGAAAGTGTAGGCGCCGGGTGTGACGGATTTGAGCAGGCGAAACTGCTTGTTGTCCACTTTGGCGTAGTTGGACAGCTCGCTCAGGTCGCGGCACAGCAGCGTGAGGTGATGCTTCTCGTCCACACCCCGAATCCGGCGCAGGCTGTCGGCGGCGGCCTTGTCGTCCAGATGGCACACCAGTGCGTAACTGGAGTCAGTCGGCACTGCCAGAATGCCACCCTTCTCCAGCAGGCCGACGGCCTGTTTCAGCAAGCGGACATGCGGGTTTTCGGGGTGAACTTCAAAGTATTGGGCCATTTTTCAATCGTCTTTCAGGATTCCACATGGTCCAGCATCACCCGTGATTCACGAACCGTCAGCCAGGCACCGGCCGCGCCACAGACCGCAATCATGGCAATGCCAAACAGCGACCAGGCGTCGGGCACCTGCG
>JANMCB010000377.1:0-1737 GCA_031360805.1 Rhodoferax sp. | reverse complement strand
CAGCAGGCCGGATGGGCTCAGCCCGACGTGAACACCGTCAGCACACCGGTGTAGCCATACAGGTGGTTGCGGGCAATTTCACCCCCGGCAAAGAAGCCGACCAAGGGCACATCGCCCAAGGCCCGGCGCACGACTTGCAATTCGGCACTCGGGCCGCCAAAGTGCGGGCCACCGCGACCCGAACAGCTGACATACACGGCGCCCGCTATGAGCCGCTCGGGGTGCGGCGCTGATTCGGCCTCAGACTGCGCCAAGGCCGTCGCCGTCTGCAGGGTCAGCTCTTCGGGCTCAAGCGTTTCGCGAATCTCGGAACAGATGCGGGTCAGGTCGGCACGCGCCGCTTGCACATTTCGCCTGCAAAAAGCCAGTTGCATGCCCTCGTCCAGGCGGTCCGCGATGGCCACGCCACGTCTTGCCGGGTCCAGCCCGATGATATGGCGCACGATCACGTCGCTGCCAAAACTGCCGCGCAGGTTGACCGCGCCTTGCCCGACGGCGTCGCCCTGGCTGACCAGCCCGACCAGCGTTGCGCGCACCGCCGCCAGGGCCTCCTGGGGTTCGGTCAAGCTCACGTTCAGGTCCTGCAACATGACATCCAGGGCAGGCTGTCCGTCCAGTTCCAGCACCAGATTGGCGTCAAACGCGGTCACGGTCCGCGTTTTGGAGATGGGCTGGCAACCCTGTGTGACGCGCGACACCAACCCGATGCCTTCACCAAACGCAACACCGCTCAGGCCCCCACTGAAAACGCCACTGGCGGCACCGTGTCCGCTGATATTGCCATTGCCGCCGACGGCGAACTGCACCGACTGCGCGCGGCTGGCAGACAAACCGCCAAACAGGTAACCTGAGCCGGTGCGCAAGGACATCTCATGAATGAGTTCCGTCAGATCAGGCGTGGTTCCATCGGCGTGAATCAGCGCGCTGTGGGCCTCAAAACCCAAACCCAGTGGCGCCACCCCCGAGAACACCCGGTACTGGTCAACCGGCAGTTCGCACAGCATCACCGCCAGCGCAGGTTCGTCAAAATACTCAACATTGTTGGACGCGATACCCACGCCGACGGTGCCCGACCAGTCGGTGACCTCGGGCAACTCGCCACCCAGGTGGTCCAGAATGTCCTGCGCGGCACCCGCGTAATGGTCAGTGATGTACAGCAGCGCCAGCGTCGGCGCACTTGCATAGCCCGGCAGCGCCATCTGAGCGCGCAATTGCGCAAGCACCAGCCCTGCGGCCATCTTCCATTGCGGGTGGGTGGCATGCCCGTAAGGAAACAATTTCATGGGCGGCCTCGTGCGTCTGGAAACCTTTTGCTGCGAATGCGACGATGCAACGTGGGCAGGATGATGCTCGAGAGCAATGCTGGCCTGGGCTCAGGTGCTGCGCCGAGCCGTTTTTGAGGCGGGCTTTTTCGCAGCCGTGCGTGACTTGGCAGCCCCTGACGCTGCCTTTTTGGTGGCCTTGATCGCTTCCTTGGCCAGGCCCGAGGCCATGTTTTTAGTCACATCCATCGCGGTTTTTCTGCCAGCGTCCTTCATTGCACTGGCAGCGATTTGCTGAAATTGCTGCGTGAGCGCGCCCCAAAGTTGCATCGGGTCCACCAACCCGGCCATGCCACTGGCCGGTTTTGATTTTTCGGATTTTTCTGATTTGCCGGAGCCGCTCACACTGGAGGCCACGTCCGAGATCGTCTTTGCCGTGCTGGCTGCCTTTTCGCCAACGCTTTTCATGCCGGAT
>JANMCB010000372.1:0-2245 GCA_031360805.1 Rhodoferax sp. | reverse complement strand
CGAGGAGCGGATTAGATCAGGTAAGCTTTTAACCATGAAAGCCTACCGCGCCTCCATCCTCCGTTTTGACACCCAGCAGGCGCCGCAAAACTCGGCAGTTTTTGAACAAGACGGCTTGCTGGTGCTCGCGCCAGGCCCGGGCGGTGTGGACACCGTGCACGCTGTGGGGCCGCATCATGCGCTGATCGGCAAATTTCCCGGCCTGCAGGTTGAACATCTGTCAGGGCGCATCATTGCCCCGGGTTTCATTGATATGCACTTGCATTACCCGCAGACAGATGTGATCGGCTCGCCGGCAGAGGGTCTGTTGCCGTGGCTGGAGAACTACACCTTTCCCGAGGAAGAGCGCTTTGCAGACGCCGACCACAGCGCGCAAACCGCAACCTTTTTCATCGACGAGCTGCTGCGCCACGGCGTGACGACGGCCCTCTGCTTTGCCACCACGCATCCAGCCTCGGTCAATGCGCTTTTCAAAGAAGCCCTGGCGAAGAAGATGCGTTTGATGACTGGTTTGTGCCTGATGGACCGCAACGCGCCACCTGATCTGCTCAATCAAAGCCGACCTGGATCAGGCACCGACGCTACCGAACAAAGCCTGATTGATTCCGAAGATTTGATTCAGCAATGGCACGGCCAGGGCCGTCTGGGTTACGCCATCACGCCGCGCTTTGCGCCCAGTTGCAGCGACGCCCAGTTGCAGGGTGCGGGTGAGCTGGCGGCCCGGCACCCGCAGGTGTGGATTCAATCCCACGTGGCTGAAAACAAGGAAGAAATCCAGTGGGCGCGCGAGTTGTTCCCAAAGTCCCGAAGTTACCTGGCGACCTACGACGATTTCGGCCTGATGCGCCGGCGCGCCATCTACGCCCACTGCATCCATTTGGACGACGCCGACCGCGCCCTGATGCGCGACACCGGCGCTGCTGCTGCTGTCTGCCCGACCAGCAACCTGTTTCTGGGCAGCGGCTTTTTTGATTACGCCGGGGCGGATCGCATCGGTTTCCAATACGGATTGGCCAGTGACGTCGGCGGTGGCACCAGCTTCAGCCCGTTTCACACCATGCTCGCCGCCTACTACGTCGCGCGCGAAGGCCACAGCAAAACCGGACACAGCCTGAGCCCGCAGCACCTGTGGTGGCAGCACACGGCGGGTGCGGCGAAAGCCTTGGGGCTGGATGGAACGGATTCACAACCCGCCGTGGGCAACTTGCAACCTGGGTGCGAAGCTGACTTTATCGTCCTGAACCCCGCCGCGACGCCTTTGCTGGCCCGCAAAACCGCAAGAGCCAACAGCCTGGATGAACTGCTGTTTGCGATGATCGTACTGGGCGACGAGCGCCTGATTGATCGCACCGTGATCGCGGGTGGGCCTTGATGGTGCCCAGGTGCCGCATTCCGCACATTGATCATAAGCTATATTATTTATATCAAACTATTTATATGATACGAGGGCTAGGTGCCGATTTGATTGGTTTTTTGACAAAATCACCGTCTTTTAACGAGAGAAATTAACTTCCAGGTTAATTTATTCCGTATTCGGGGGTCGGTTTCGCGCACCAGCGGCTGCGGTTTACCAATGTCTGACCGTGTCAAACACATGTTTTGCGGAATCCGACAGATTCGCAAAGGCCGCCGCGACACGGTCCTGGTCAGCGGCCAGTACCGCCTGTTCCAGCATCTTGGCGTCGCCTGCTGCGGCGTCTGCGGTGATTCCCAGCAACAGCCCCTTGAGCGCATGGGCCTGGGCGCGGGTGGCCTGCCAATCCTGCTGCTGCAGCCCCTCAAACGCCAGGCCGAGGCAATTGCGCAGTTCCTTGCAGAATGCCTGCGCCACCTCGTGCAGGGCCGCTTCGTCCTGGCCCAGGCGGGACAACAGCCTTGAGCGACTGACCAGCCCGTCGCCCGGCGCTCTTGTCGCGGCTGGCATGGGGGTCAACCCGGCTGGCGGGACCGGCAGCGGCAAGTCAACTTCCGCGAGCGAGCCCTCTTCGTGCGCAGCTGCTTCACTTGCCGCAGTGAGTTGTTGCCCAAGGCCTGTGGCCCGCAAACCGGCCTGGAGTGCCTCGGTGGTCAGGGGTTTGGACAGGTAGCCGTCCATCCCGACGGCGATGGCATGTTCGCGGTCTGCCGCAGATGCATGTGCCGACAGCGCGATGATCGGCACGCGCGCCTTGCGCTGCTCCAGCTCCCATTGGCGGATGTGATGGGTGGCTTGCCAGCCGTCCATCCGGGGCATCTGGATGTCCAT
>JANMCB010000338.1:0-2155 GCA_031360805.1 Rhodoferax sp. | reverse complement strand
CAGCCGCCAGACCCTCCAGCGACAGAAGCGGCTCGGCCAGCAGGGCCTCCAGCTTGTCGCGCGCGCGCATGGCCGCGTCGCGGTGGGCCACGTTCTCCAGCAGCACCACAAATTCGTCGCCCCCATAGCGCGCAGCCATGTCCGACTCGCGCAGATGGCTGGTGAGCCGCTTTGAAATTTCCATCAACACGCGGTCGCCCACGTCGTGCCCAAAGCGGTCGTTGATCTGCTTGAAACCGTTCAGGTCGATAAACAGCACCGCAAACGGCCGGTTGTCGCCACTGCGTCGGTGCAGGATGATGCGGTCTTCAATGCGCCGGATCACGGCTTCACGGTTAGAAATGCCGGTCAGCCGGTCGGTGAACAGCCGGGCCTGCATGGCCGCGAACGATTTGGCAAGCTCACCAATTTCGTCGTTGCGCTCGACGGGAATCTGGTTGTCAAACACGCCCTCGCCCATGCTCCTGGCCGCTGACGCCAGGCGGCGCAGGTCTTTGGCAATCACGTTGAGCACCAGCACGCCGGTCACAACAATCAAAGCGCAGGCCACCAGCGCCAGCCAGGCCGTGCGCTGCAGGTTATCGGTCACCTTCTGCATGAAGTCGCCGCGAGGTACGGCCACCGCCACAATCCAGTCCAGCCCAGCCTGGTCACGCATGCGCGCATAGCCGGTTTGAATCACCTCGCCATTAGGGCCTACGAACGAGCTGGTTTGGGTAGCGCCGCTGATGGCATTGGACTTGCCGTCGACGCGCTTGGTGAGTTCATTGACCGCCTTGTAGGTGGCTGCGATCAGCGGGTCGTCACTGGTGGCGGCATTGAGCCGGGTGTTGTCGTCGCCCGCGCCTTTGAGCAGGTGCGGGCCGCGCGAGGTGGCGATCATGTTGCCGTCCGGCTCCACAATGAAGGCGAAGCCATTGGGGCTGTGCTGCAGCTTTTTCAGGAACTCGTTGAGCCGGGCCAATGACAGGTCGGTGGCCACCACGCCCTCAAAACCCCCACTGGCGTCATTCACGCGGCGCGCGCGTGTGGCAACCAGTTGCAAGGTCTTGAAATCGATGTAGATCGAGGTCCAGGCCTGGCTAGATGTGCCCTGCCCCACCTTGTACCAGGGGCGCTCGCGCGGGTCGTAAACCCGCGTCTCGCGCTGTGGCTCGCTCAGGGCGCCACGAATGCCGGTGTACCGGTAAATTGAACGGATCGTTTCGTCGTCCAGACGCAGGCGAATCTCAGCTTCAGTGGGCGAATGGCGGTAAAGCCCGAAAAACTGCCCGCTGCGGTTGCCGTAATAGGCGTAATTGTTCGGGTCCAGATGCACTGAAGTCGCCAGCCAAAATCGGGTGCGTAGCGCTTCCAGTTCATTCTTGATGGATACAGGCGCCGGAACATCGGTGGGAAAAGCGGTTTCCAGCACCGCTTCGGAACCAGATACATGTTTGTCCACCGCCTGCGCGATGCGGGCTACCGTTTCGGACAGCACCCGGTCAGACAGCGAGTCCACCGCCTCGCTTGCGGCGCGGTAGGACAGCAGCCCGATCACCAGCGCCGCCAGCAGCACCAAGGCTACATAGGGCAATATCAACATTTGCCGAAGCGATGCGTGAGAAAGGATTTTCAACATGAGCCAGTCATTTTGAGGGTTTTAACGACAACTAACCGTCACAGTTTTCCGGCATCAACAGATATCACATGCGCCTGCGGGACAAAGAAAATGCTCAAGGCATGATTGATAATGGAAGCAACCCTGAACACTCCTGAAACCATGGATCAGTCGTCGCACCCAGCAGCTACTTTACCAATTCCTTTGGCCGCCAACAAAGCGCGCCTGTCGCCGGTCGAAATATTGCGCTTGATGGACACCAGCCTGGGTGCCACAGTTTCCGTGGTGGACAGGGAACTGCGGTTTCGTTATGTCAACGCTGGCTTTGCGCAGGCCTTCGACCTTGACTGGAAAGACTTGATCGGCAGGTCGATTCGCGACGTATACCCAGCGGTCGATTTCGAAAAGTTTTTACCGTACCTCACACGCGCGCTCGCCGGAGAATCGGTCACCTACGAGCGGCTGGGGCGCATTCACCAGCGCGAAAACATCTGGCGCACGGTTTCCATGAACCCATGGCGCGATGTGAACGGTGCCGTGATCGGCATCGTTCAC